>NZ_QUGD01000020.1:0-51421 GCF_003478795.1 Clostridium sp. AF21-20LB
ACATGACTGCAGGCGCTAATAAATTTCTCAGAATTTATTATGGACGAGTGAAGGAATATCTCTGTATTCTTTCTGAGTCAAGCTAATTCAAAACTTTTATTTGCAGACCAGCACTGCTTGTGGTGGTCTTATTTTAGTGCCTAATTTTAACCATGTAAAATTTTATATTTTTTCCCCATTAAGTCTTGACTTTTTATTTGCAGGCTAAAGTAACGAGAATGCGGTGTGCCGTTTTTCAATGACTGATCGTTAATAAACTCTGAAAATGCCTGCATCGCCGCCTCATGATCCAGTTTGGCAATTTTGTGTACCATCAGACCAAATGGTGTATCTCCAAACTCCCTCTGGTAGTCTTCCTTACCGCCAAGTTCCGTCGTGAGAATCCGCTCTAACTCCTGATAATCTCCCTGTGTCAGCTTAATATTGTGCGTTAATTTATGAATCGCCAGTGTGTTTCCATGTTCCCCGATATATCGATTAACCTTTTCCCGATAATCCTCAAAATCATATGCCGCATCTAACTGGACACCCTCCTGCTGATCGATAATGGAATCTGTCAAATGAGTCGTGATCGTCCTGCCCCCCTGATCTTGATCCAAAAACCTCATCAGTTCCCGCAATTTCTGCCGGACGCGTTCAAATTGAAGAACATCATTTACCTTCCAAAATTCATCCGTCTGAATTTCTTGTATAAAATCAAGTTTTTCTTTTACCTGAGGAATACTGATCTTGCGCGACAGCAAACCAGCAATCTCACAAAGCACCTTTTTCGCTCTCTTAAAAGACGGCATCTGTTCCATAGAAGCCAGCATCAGACCATACATAAAATTGTCAAACCGTTTAGCCAGCTCATCTTCATCATTCAAATGCACCAGCGGCGCAATATGCTGTAAAAGTTCTCCCTTATCCCCTTCACTGATCACGTCAAAATCCGTCTCTTGTTTAAATTTCTCCACATATTGTAATTTAAGCTTTACAGAAATCAGCTTCGGATCCAACTCCACAAGCTGATTATGGCATCCCGATATCAGTTCCTTCCGCCACTCTTCATAAGTACCTTCCGCATAGCAAGCTTCCTGCGGCAGAGAAATGAGCCGGATTTGTTTTCCAAAAATATTTTCACTTAAGGATTTCGTCTCCTTCGACACAAAACCTTCTATATGTTCACGAAAATATTCAAAATTCCCACAATAATCAAAAATCAGGAAACGTCTTTTATCTGTATACTCCCCGTCTATCGGATCCATGCAGGTAAGTCCCTTGCACAAACGAGTGCCGCGTCCAATCATCTGCCAGAATTTTGCCTTAGAACGTACCTTCTTAAAAAATACAAGATTTACACATTGCGGCACATCAATCCCCGTATCCATCATATCCACCGATACCGCAATAAAAGGAGGCTTATTTTCAACCTTGAAGTCATCAATTACAGTCTGGGCGTATGCATCATCACAAATTACCCTCTGTGCAAATATCCCCTTCTTTTCCGGATAAATATTGGGATATAGCTTGTTGAAGCGTTCCAGAATAAACTCCGCATGCTTTTTATTCTGTGCAAAGATGATTGTCTTTCCAATCCGATCGCCGCCAGCCACATGAATACCACGTTCCATCAGATCCTGAAGCACCATATCTACCGTCACTTCATTAAAGATAAACTTATTCATCGCCGCAGAAGGAATAAATTCTGGCATCTGACCATCCTCCACAAAATCGTCCTCATACCGTTCCTTATCCTTATCGAATAAATCATCATACGTAATTCCTTCATCCAGAAACTTCGTCTTTACCTCATAATTATAATATGGAACCAGCACATGATCCTGATAAACAGCCGTCTCATAATCGTATGCATACGTCGGCACACCATGTTCCATTTCAAAGAAATCATACGTATTCCGATCCACATCCGTTTTCGGCGTAGACGTCAGACCAACCATGATTGCATCAAAATACTCGAAAATCGCCCGGTATTTCTTAAAAATACTGCGGTGGCTTTCGTCAATAATAATCAAATCAAAATGTGCCGGTGTAAACAAGCGGATGCCATCCTTATTTTTCGTATCATCAATCGCATTTAACATCGTCGGATAGGTTGAAAATACGATACGTGCATTCCGATCATCTTTATTGGTACACAGATTGCAAAGTGACATATCCGGCAGATAATTCTTAAAATCATCCTTTGCCTGTTTTACCAAGGCAGTCCGATCCGCCAAAAAAAGCACATTCGTCACATATTTTCCACGACTCAAAACATCCGTCAAGCTGGAAGCCGTTCTTGTTTTACCAGTTCCGGTTGCCATCACAAGCAAATGTTTCCGATAACCGCGCTGTATCTGTTCGCACACCGCCCGGATCGCTTCTTTTTGATAATAACGATCCGTGATTTTATCATCAATCGGAATCTGCATTAAATCCTTATGTTCCGAACGTCGGTTCATCATCTTCTGCAAATCATCTTTACTGAAAATGCCACTGACCGGACGCTGTGGAGAAGTCTTGTCATCCCAGAAATACGTTTCAAATCCATTCGTCGTAAACATCATCGGTCTGCGGCCAAACTTCCGCTCTAAACAATCCGCATACAGCATAACCTGTTTCCGACCAACATTCGGATCCTTGCTGGTGCGCTTCGCTTCCACCACCGCCAGAGGGCTGCCATCCTTTCCAAACAGGACATAATCACAATAAACGGCAACTTCCCCCATGTATTATAATCAACCGAGAAACGGAAACTCGGCTCATGAATCAGGGACTGCAAATTGTCCTTGTACGGCATTTGCATCGTATTATCCGCAGAATAGACCCATTTTACCGCCAATTCCAATGCCTTTCTGCATCCTACCGCGCACATTGCAGGGGCGGATGCATATACCCGTTCCGCTTCCACCACCGCTGGCACAAATAATGCATATTCTTTTGTATTCTTTAAAAATTCAAAGTTTGACATAAGATCCCCCCTATTTGGAAGTATTCTTCTTTTTCTTTGGCGCTGTCAGCTCATAGCTTAACGCAAGTAAATTTTTAATCGGCTCATCCAGCCCCGCATCCCCCAGCAAAACACTGATCCACTTCTCCTTGTTCATATGGTATGCCGGAAAATATCCTTTCTGCCCCCGCAAAGAACCTATCAGCATCGGATCACTCTTTAGATTTATAACATCTATGATATTATCATCCTCCAACCCCAGCTTACTCCCTGCAACACTCAAAACCACGCCATACCATTTATCATTATCTGCCCGACGCAGCACTGCGTTCGAATCCTTCCACGGATATTCCGCTTCCGTGCCATATCCCTGTTTTACCCATTGAAATAATTCTTCTCTTGTCATTTTGGTGAAACGCCTCGCTTTCGGTTTAAAGGTAGAATATATTTGTTATTTACAATGTTTGTGTTTGTGTAAATATGCTTTTATAGTGTAGTGTGATATTCTGTTTCAGAGACAATTTATCCTTTTACAAAAGCCACCCCAAAAGCTCTCTCTCGAACACCGCCAACGCCCGCTTCACATACTCCCTCCGCGCCGTTTCATCCACAAGTGAAACCGCACACGGATTCATCTGCTTAAAATCCGGCACTTCTGCCTCTTCGCAGTGGCGTTTTCCGTTCGGATAACACCAGGCAAACCACCAGTCCTCCGGCAGAATTATTTCCTTTTTGAGATATCTGGATGCCTCCTGCTTAAGCCCGTCGGTTATATCATCTACCTGATAGCCTTTCGAAAAGCCATCCTTGGAGCTGGCTTCTTTATCAAACAGGCAGAATCCCGCAAACAAATTGTGCTCTACCTCAATCCGAAACCAGAGTTCCAGACCTGCTTTTTGAAATTTTGCCTTTTTTACGACATAATTCAATCCAGGATAGGTGCTGTAACAATCATAAAATTTATCATGCTGTGAATCCTGATAGGAATAATATCCACTATTCTTTTCTAATTTCAAACCATATTTTTCTAAAATTGGCTGCATCTGCTGCTGAAATTCTTCAAACACCTGGCGAATCAGCCGCACCTTTGCCTTTTTCATTGATTTTTCAATCTCAATTCCGGCAAGAAATTTTTCCGGCGATTCGTACAATGCCTCCATCACTTTATCTGCCACTTTCTTCTCTCTTTCATCCGCTATGCTATGTACCGCATCCAAATATTGCTCCATGACTGCCCGAAATGGCTCTTTTAAATTTTGCAATTCACCTTCCAGCCACCGATAGATATCTTCTGCCCATGAAATACACTGGATTTGCTCTAATGGTAATAAATTTCCTCCGCCTTTCTTCTTCCGGCTGTACTCAGATGGCGGCGTTCCAAAACGGGTTAGATATATCAATCGGGAATTTTGTGCCTTCTCAAAGTAATCCGAACACTGTCCTTCCTGTTCCCCCGCATAGATTTTTACCTCGATCGGAATCTGATACTCCGCATTCCGTATGAAAATATCAATTCTTCTCTCTTTATTAATCGGGTACTCTTTGACTACCTCCGTATGCAATAGCAATGTATCGCTTACCGGATCCATTTTCAACACATCTCGGATAAACGATTTCAGAAACCGGATTCCGCAGCCATGCATTCCCTCTGGATTCAGCAGAGCGGTCAAAAAACGGCACATGATCACTTCACGGCTCTGTATCTCTAATACATCAAAAATGTTGTAGGCTGATAATTTCTTATGAAATGGTATGTTTTTACAGTTTGTATGAATTTGCGATAGTAAATCTCTATATGTTTCCATTTTTCATTCTCTGGCGATTCCCGTTTGTCTCATTTTTCATTTATAAAACGATTTCTTTTTATCTATCATACCATAAAAAAAACGGTTCTCACAGACTCTATCCAAGGCATCCCTCCAATTTTCTTCACACCAAATCATACCTTATCCTGAATTATTCCCTCTTCAAAAAATCAATGACAATTACGAAAAAATCGTCCTTTCCCTGAATCCCGGAATGGACTCTTCCTGTGATGGCATAAATCTAAGAATTTAATTGACTGGCTGATTTCAGAATAAACTTTAAAAAGAATGTGCCTTTTTGTGTAATAGAGAATTCCAAGGAATTTCCTATTACACAAAAATAGCGGCGGTCTGCACTCATCATGCAGGACCGCCGCTGAAATTGATTCTATAAAGTTACTTTCTCATAATGATCTCATCACGTCCCGGACCATTGGATACCATGGTTACCGGTACGCCAAGCTCTGCCTCGATCGTCTCGATGTAGTTGCGGCACTCTGCCGGGAGATCTTCGTATTTCTTGATTCCGCGGATATCACATTTCCAGCCCGGAAGTGTCTTCAGAACCGGTTTTGCTTTCTCCAGCTTGTAGGTTACCGGGAAGTCTTTGACAACTTCGCCGTCGATCTCGTAGCCAACGCAGATCGGGATCTCGTCCAGATATCCCAGAACATCCAGAACGGTCAGAGCCACTTCGGTTGAACCCTGGATGCGGCAGCCGTAACGGCTTGCTACTGCGTCGAACCAGCCCACACGTCTCGGACGTCCGGTGGTTGCGCCGAACTCACCCTTATCACCGCCACGACGACGAAGCTCATCTGCCTCATCACCGAAGATCTCGCTGACAAATGCACCTGCGCCGACTGCACTGGAGTATGCCTTTACAACGGTTGTGATCTCTTTGATCTCGTACGGCGGGATACCTGCGCCGATAGCGCCGTAAGCTGCCAGAGTCGAAGAAGAAGTAACCATCGGGTAAATACCGTGATCCGGGTCTTTCAGGGAACCTAACTGACCCTCAAGAAGGATGTTTTTACCATCTTTGATCGCGTCATGCAGATATGCAGATACATCGCATACATACGGCTCTACCATCTTCTTGTATTCCATCAGCTCTGCCAGAACCTCATCCGGGTTCAGCAGCGGTTTGTGGTACAGATGCTCTAACAGGACATTCTTTGTCTCGCAGACACGCTGTACTTTATCTTTCAGAGCTGCCTCGTCCTCGAACAGTTCGCTGACCTGGAAACCGATCTTCGCGTATTTGTCAGAGTAGAACGGCGCGATACCGGACTTGGTAGAACCGAAGGACTTGCCGCCCAGACGCTCTTCCTCATACGTATCAAACAGAACATGGTACGGCATCAGGATCTGTGCGCGATCCGATACCAGAATATGTGGCATCGGAACACCCTGAGATACCAGGCTTTCCAGCTCTTTTACCAGAAACGGGATGTTTAATGCCACACCATTGCCGATGATGCTGGTTGTGTGTCCGTAAAATACACCGGACGGCAGAAGGTGAAGTGCGAAACGGCCATAATTATTGATAATCGTATGACCTGCGTTGCTTCCTCCCTGAAAACGGATAATGATGTCGGATTCCTTAGCAAGCATATCGGTAATCTTACCCTTGCCTTCGTCTCCCCAGTTAGCTCCTACTATTGCTCGTACCATGAATTTTCCTCCCTCAGAAGAATATAAATACTTTTCGGCATGATCGAAAAACGATCATGCCCTCTTACTGTATAATCATACACAACTTTTCTATATAAGTAAAATCAATATTATTTATAAGCTACATAATTAACTCTTATACTATTGATGCTCACACATATGCCAGGCAATGTGATTTGAAAAACCGCTACTTTGCAGCTCCTATTTTTCTCATGTGGTTACCTTCGCCAGCTGCTTAAAAAGCTTCGCAGCCGCTGGGGACATCCAGGCTTTCTCAGCTGCCACCAGACAAAACTCACGGGATGGCATCTCTTCGTCAAATTCCAACGCAAAAACATCCCCATTTCCAAGAGCCTCCGATGCAAAATCCGACATAAGACAGCCGATTCCCAGATTCCGCTTAACAAACTGGACAATCATCTCACTGGTGGCCAGTTCAAACTCCGGCTCCAGCCGAACCCCGCGCTTTGCCAGAAACTCATCCATAAAGCGGCGCGTACTGGTATTGCGCTCCAGGAAGATGCAGGGGCAGTTCAACAGCTCTTTATATGAAAGTTTTCTGCCCTTTAACTGGGCTGCGTATTTGGGTCCGGCTATAAACACATTGCGGATCTCCTGAACCGGAAAACTCTTTACCGCCTGCTTGGTCTCAAAAGGTGTGCTGACAATACCGAAATCAATGTGTCCCTGATAGAGTGCTTCAAGGGTCTCGGGCGTCGGACCGTTTGAAACCGTCACCTTGATATTCGGATACTGCTCATGAAATTGTTCCAGATATGGAAGCAGATAAAACTGGAGTGTCATATCGCTCGCGCCAATGCGGATCTCGCCCGTTTCCAGGTCCTTCATGCGCCGCAACATCGTCTCCCCGTCCTGTATCGCATCAATTCCCCGTCTGACATACGACAGAAGCAATTCTCCCTCGCTCGTCAGCTTCACGCCGCGCGATGTCCGCAAAAAAAGGCGGCAGCCAAGCGCGGTCTCCAGTTGTCGGACCGCCTGGCTGACCGCCGGCTGGGAAATGCAGAGTGCCTCTGCGGCCGCCGTGATGCCGCCGCATTCGCACACGCTGCAAAATACCCGGTAATACTCCAGATTCACACTTCCATGTAAATCCTGTTTAGACATTAATCTCTGCTTTCACGCCCAGATCTTCTTTATTTGCATCCAGAATCGGCTGGATTACCTCTGCCAAGAACTCATCTACCTGCTCTTTTGCACGGCCGGTGTAGCGCTCCGGTTTCATCGCTGCTTTCAGGTCATCTAAGGACAGATTAAACGCCGGATCCGCTGCAATCAGCTCGAGAAGGTTGTTATCCAGACCTTTCTCTTTCACATTCTTTCCAGCTTCCATCGACAGAGTACGGATCTTCTCATGCAGTTCCTGACGGTCACCGCCTGCCTTTACTGCATCCATCATGATATTCTCGGTTGCCATGAACGGAAGCTCTGCCATCATGTGTTTCTCGATAACCTTCGGATATACAACCAGACCGTCAACGACATTCAGGTACAGATCCAGAATACCATCAATTGCAAGGAAGCCTTCCGGAACACTCAGACGCTTGTTCGCAGAATCATCCAATGTACGCTCAAACCACTGGGTAGATGCAACCAGCATCGGGTTCATCACGTCTGCCATCACGTAGTTAGCCAGGGAAGCCATACGCTCGCTTCTCATAGGATTTCTCTTATATGCCATAGCGGAGGAACCGATCTGATTCTTCTCGAAAGGCTCTTCTACTTCTTTCAGATGCTGAAGAAGACGGATATCGTTGGAGAATTTATGGGCACTCTGTGCAATACCGGCAAGAACATTTAATACACGTGTATCCTGCTTACGAGAATAGGTCTGTCCGGATACCGGATAGCAGCCATCAAAACCCATCTTCTCCGCGATCATCTGATCTACCTTGCGGCACTTTGCATGATCCCCATCAAAGAGCTCCAGGAAGCTTGCCTGTGTACCGGTTGTTCCCTTGGAGCCAAGGAGACGTAAGGATCCAAGCACATAATCCAGATCATCCAGATCCTGCTTGAGCTCCATCATCCACAGAGTTGCACGCTTGCCGACGGTGGTCGGCTGTGCCGGCTGGAAATGGGTAAATGCCAGGGTCGGCTGTGCTTTATATTTATCAGCAAATTTAGCCAGCTCATCCAGAACACTGATCAGTTTCTTACGTACCAGCTTCAGGGCTTCTGTCATAATGATGATATCGGTGTTGTCTCCTACGTAGCAGGAAGTTGCACCCAGATGGATGATTCCTTTTGCTGTCGGGCACTGTACGCCGTACGCATACACATGAGACATAACATCGTGGCGCACCAGTTTCTCACGCTCTTTAGCAACATCAAAATTGATTTCATCCTTATGTGCTTTCAATTCATCGATCTGCTCCTGCGTAATCGGAAGGCCAAGCTCCTTCTCCGTCTCTGCCAGCGCAATCCAAAGTCTTCTCCAGGTGCGGAACTTCTTGTCCGGAGAGAAAATATACTGCATCTCCTTGCTTGCATAGCGCTCGGAAAGAGGGCTTACATATCTGTCGTACATGGCTAATTTACCTCGCTTTCTTTTTTCAGGGTATGGAAAATAGTCTCTTTCGCAGCCATTTGAAGGCGTCACCGACACTTTTTCTCAATATCCTACCTGCAAATTATAATACAGGCACTTTTCAAAATCAATCACTTTTCGCTGTTCCGGCTGCAGCTCTTTCGTTCTTGGTTACTGTTCACGCATACATTCCCAATAACGGAATTTGCCACAGTAACCGTTCCTGCTCTTCCATTCATCATTCATGCCCGGCCAAACGTTTTTCCTGCCGCAAACAGTCACTCTCCTTCTGATTCCACCCGTTCGTGCAGGATTTCCAGCTCTCCGGTCTTCAGATGCAGACGGATTTTCGTGGAAGTTCCCGTTTTTTCTGTCGCTCCGTATGTTTCCCCGGCATTTTCCCGTTCAACTGTTCTCTTCTCCTGCCAGTCTGCAGGCGCTTCCTCCGCCCCATTCTCTGCTCTTTCCCCCTCCGGCAGTTCATACTCGATCACATCCATCTCTCGGATCGACCAGATCCGTTCCCGCATCTTCCATATACTCGCCAGGTACATGGATACAGCCAGTGCAAGTCCATACAGAAAATACCTCTGCCTCCGCTTCCTCCGCCAGCGGACGCGTTTCAGATAGCGGCGAATCTTCCGTTTTTGATATTTAAACAGCTTTCTGCTTTGCGGCATTGATTTTTGTGCATTTCTATGTTTCTCTGACATCTGCATTCCTCCCGCAGGTGCCTCTCCATTTTTACTATAACAAATAGAAAAAAATCTGTAAAGATGATGCGGCTCACAGGCAGGGCTTTTCCGAACTGAAAGTTGTGGTTTTTAGGCAGTTTATTTTTTCTCATGATACGCTTTTTCTGTATTCACACTCCAGATATGCTCCTTATCCGCACTTCCCGCCAGAAGGAGATCCACTGCACAAAATGCTGTCATCATCGAATGATCCATGTTATTGTAGCGATGCTGTCCATTCCGTCCGATACACAACAGATTTTCGATTTTATTCAACCATGCAGTCAATTCACCCATCCGGTCATAGGTGCCAAAATAAGCTGGGTATGCTTTCTTTACTTTCTCGATATGAAAATCAAGAATTTCCAGAAAACCAAATCTATAATTTATCACATAAGCCGTCAAAAGCACCCCCAGAAAGCCAGCGCTGATCGCCCAGTCTCTCTTTTTTTCTTTCATGACAACACCCAACCTTCCAGCCATTCCAGCCACTGCTCGGCAAATTCCTGTTTTACCGGATATCCAGACAGCACCGGATAGAAAAGAAGGAACGCGCCGATCACTGCTGCAAGATACAGCAGCGCTGCTTTCCTGGTTCGTTTCGGATCTCTTTCCCAGAAAAAATGCAGACAATTTCCCAGCATTAAAATCTGTATCATACTGCACGCAAAATACTGATAGATAAACACGGTTCTGTGGATAAATAACCACGGAAACAGCATAGAAGCATAGGAAATGCACAGATATCCCGCTATTTTATCCTGTCGAATCTGCCACAGGTATATAGTATAAAATAGCGCCGGAATTGCCGACCACCAGATTACCGGGTTTCCAAAAGTTGAAACCACACTGATTTTACCAGACTTAAGCGACGTGTATGCATCCAGAAGCGGTCGTTTAATCCAGGCCCACTCATACCATTCAGAGGCATATGGATGTTCAAACACCGTTTTCTCATGGTAATGAAGCATAAGCTGCTGATTTTCCCACATAGTCTGGAAAACATTTCCATTTCCCATACCATTTCCATAAGAAAGATAGGATGCAACGTAAATCACTGCCGGAATCAAAATGTATGCAACGATACAGATGACAGACAGCCCCGCCAGGTAACTTATCGCCGCCTGTCCAGACATTCCCTTTCTGGTCCGTGCCGCAGCTGTCCCATATTCCTGGAACAAAAATGTAAAAAAGAGGACTGCAATCCCCGCGCAGGCATATACCCCTGTCCACTTCGATGCCATCGCCGCTCCAGCTGCCATGCCATTTAAAATCATCAGACACACCGTTTTCCAGCTGCATCCCATTTTCAGGTCATCCACACCAGATACATCAGATAAAAGGTAAGCAGGATAAAAAATCCCACTATCACATCAATGGTTCCGATTCTTGACAATGTAAAGTGCATGAAATCAAAGACTATCAACAGTGCTGCAAATGAGGCAATCCATGTACTCCGGCTGATTTTCCGCATAAACGCATAGCTGACCGGCACCATCAGGATGCCAAACAGAGCGCATACACACCGCCATCCAAACGGCGTCATTCCAAATACGCGGATTCCCAGACTCATCCACCATTTTCCAAGCGGTGGGTGCGTTGTCTCATAAATTGTACGCCCTTCTACTATCTCATTTGCCGTTCTGGCATGGTAAACCTCATCAAACATACTTTGGTATTCATAGGTTGTATCCGCCGGAAACAATTCCTGCTCATCAAATGCCTCTGGATAATCATCTGCATTGGATGGAAGGATCGGATTTCCATCCGGATCCAGAAGAACGATTTCCAGAACCTCTGCACTCTCATCCATCGACACGATCCCTAGTTCGTAAGTGCGGTAATGAATTTCCACTGGATTCCAGCAGTATACGGATAACAATTCTGTCTCTTCCCCGATGGCATCCCAGCCATCTCCCTCGGCATTCGGAACCGAGCATACAAAATGTCTCTTCTCCTTTCCACCCAGATAAACCTGCGCTTCTGAGATAGTCACACTTCCATCAAACCGAAGCACCATCTCATTTCCGTGGCTATCATTTTTTTCAAATTCATACGCAGTCTGCGGCGCCTTCATGCTTCCAAGATTCACAAATGCCATCACAACAAAAAGAACTGTCAATCCTGCTGCCATACACCAGTCACGGCCGGACCAGGCGCGCCGGTCTTTTCCGACTCTGTGTTCTTTTCACAGGATTTTATTCCCAAGCTCTTCCCGGCATCTGTTTTTTCACTCCCCGTCATTCGTTTTGATGCGCAACGTGCCGCTTTTGCTTCATCCAGCTCGACTCTCGATTCAGGAATCTGACATTTTTCATGTATTATTCCAACATAAGAAGCAATTCCATATACACAGGTTCCCACACCCAGTACCGCAAAAAACATCAGCATCAGCGGATAAAATTCATCTCCCGGACTGCACTGTCCGAAACGCTCTCCGGTGATATCCCGCGCCCAGAGTATGCCAGTTCCCGCAACCGTGAGAAGAATTCCAATTTTTTTGAATCTTTCTATTCCAAGGCGCGCTCTGAAGTGCTCTATCCACGAACTGCCCATGAAAAGAATCAATACCGCCAGCCAGATAAAAAGCATCCGCTTTTTTCCCTGTGAAAGAACAGATAATACCGGGATCGGATTCCAGATATAAAGATACAAGCATTCCCACACTGATTCCCGGCTTCCGTTTTTCCCGGACAAAATATATAAAAGTCCGGCTGTCACCAGATCCATTGCCATGACTTCCAGGAAGCCATGAACCTCCTGATTAGAAATGGCAAAGAATACAAAGCGCGTAATCAGATACCCGGCCGCTGCTTTCCAGCAAAGCCTTCCCGCCATCCCCCGCTTTTTCTTTTCCTCATACAGCCAGATGACAGTCAGGCACGCCGTAATGGCGATACAGTAAGCTGATTTCATTCTGGCACCTCCTTTAACGACTTTTTAAGCGCTCCATTTCGGTGGCACTCCCCTCAGGCACGCCGTTTCTTTCTCATCGCTCTAACTTATATACTCCCGGGTTCCTCCCTGCACATACGCAGGAAAGAGCTCGAGAGTATATGAATCTGTTTCCATCATCCTATATGCAGGAGAGCAAAAACAAGGTTAAATTATAGATGATTGTAATCGCCCCAAATCTGAACTTGGCCGATTATTTTCACTTCGTACTCTTAGTTTCAGATTGATCACGGATCTGTTGGCTGCGTTGTTGGCTGCGACGGCTCCGTTGTTGGCTGCGACGGCTCCGTTGTTGGCTGCGGCGGCTCCGTTGTTGTATCCCTTCCGTCTCTTCCGGCTGGGTCGGTTTCACGGTCGACGTCGGGTTTTCGGTCGGTTCTTTCGTCGCCGGTGCATCACTCGGTACCACACTCGGCGTTTCACTTCCACCGCCTCCAGAATGTCTGCGTTCTTTGGATGTTCTGGAATTCAGCTTCGGTGTATCGGCATTGGTCGTCTCTAAGATGGTCATCGTTCCGTCTTCTGCCACTTTTACTTCAAAGCTTCTCGCTGGTCTCGGCTTGCGGCCGCCGAACGATGTGCCATCGTTTTCAAACGTATAAGGAATTCCGTTGATACTGACAACGCCCGTTGCCATCTCTCCACTGTCCGGTGTGCCAAAATAATAGGTTTTTCCATTGATCCATACGACACCGCTGACCATTTCTCCCGACGCCGTACAGAAATACTGTTTGTCCCCGTCTTTTACCCAGCCGATCTGCGGTGCTCCCTGTTCTTTCAGGTAATACCATTTTCCATCGATCTGCTGCCAGCCTGTCTGCACCTGTCCGTTTAGGATGTAGGCTCTTGCACTTCCTGTACCTATCCATTCGGCAAAAGCCGGTCCGGCATACAAGCCCATGATCAAAACGGCACTGAGTGCGCAGGCACCCACCTTCATCCATTTGCGTTTTCTCATCCTCATACCTCCTCGTATTTTTATTAATCGAAAAGCTGTCTTTCATGTATTTTTTATTTTTAATTCTGGAGTTTTTCTTCTTTTTCACGGTTTCAAGCTTTTCTTGTTGTATTCATCTTATCATTTGTTTTATTTTTCTACAATTCACACTGCACAAGATGTCATTTTTTTACACAAGATGTAAAAAAATGATACACTAACCTTGACAAATTGATTTTCAGAAGCCTTCATCCACAAACACAAGGGCAGGAAAGGTTCCAGAAATGAAAACCCCGGCTGTGAGTGGATAAACTTACTCACAGCCGGGGTTTCATTTTCACATCTGTATAAAATCTCTTAGCCGATCACATCCGCCATATCATACCGTCCTTCCGGCTTTCCTGCCAGGAATTTGGCTGCCTGTACCGCACCCTTTGCGAAAATCGCCTTGGAATAAGCTGTATGATTAAAGGTAATCACCTCATCCTGACCAGCGAAAATGACATCGTGTTCGCCTACGATTGTGCCGCCGCGGATCGCCTGAATACCAATCTCCTTCGCATCACGTTTCTCACGTGTAGCGGAACGATCGTATTTGTAATGGTATGTATTGCCCATCGCCTCGTTGATCGAATCTGCCAGCGCAATCGCCGTACCGCTCGGAGCATCCACCTTCTGATTGTGGTGTTTCTCCAGAATCTCAATATCAAATCCAGCCGGAGCCAGAATCTGCGCTGCTTCTTTCAGAAGCTTTAAGAGCATATTGATACCAAGAGACATATTTGCAGAGCGAAGAACAGCTGTCTTCTCTGCCGTCTCTTCTACCTTTGCCAGCTGTACCTCGGAAAGTCCTGTCGTACACAGAACAACCGGCATTTTCTTCTCTGCACACCAGTCGAGAAGTTCATCGACAGCTGCTGCATTGGAAAAATCAATCACAACATCCGCTTCTACCTTGCATTCGTTCAGAGACGCAAAAACCGGATAATCATTTTTCTGCTCGGTTCTCATATCAATACCCGCAACGATAGAGATCTCCTCGTCCTTCGC
The DNA here is from genome assembly GCF_003478795.1 of Clostridium sp. AF21-20LB. Lineage (NCBI taxonomy): Bacteria > Bacillati > Bacillota > Clostridia > Eubacteriales > Clostridiaceae > Clostridium > Clostridium sp. AF21-20LB. Next base: position 14,642 of record NZ_QUGD01000020.1, read on the forward strand.
TGCAATTCCGGAAATAACCTGTCCCATGGCGCCGTTGCAGCCATGCATAATTGCTCGTACCATCTGTTAAAACCTCATTTCCCTATCTCATCCTAATTTTAACGGTTCTTATCACTCTTTCAGGCTGATTCCGTAATTTACCAGTTCTCTTCTCAGACGATCGCGGTTTGCCGGTTCCATATCCACTAACGGTTTACGGAACGGACCCACTTCCTCGCCCATCATGTTCATCGCTTCCTTAACCGGAATCGGGTTTACCTCGCAGAACAGCGCCTCAATCAGTGGAATTGCATCTATCTGCATCTGTCTTGCCTTCGCTACATCGCCAGCCTTGAATGCCGCGCACATATCATGTACCTGACGCGGTGCCACGTTGGATAATACGGAGATAACGCCCTTTGCGCCCAGTGCCATCATCGGAACCGTCTGGTCGTCGTTGCCGGAGTAAATATCTACTGTTCCGCCTGACAGGCTTGCAATCTGTGCGATCGCGGAGAAATTGCCGCTTGCTTCTTTGACACCGACGATGTTCTCATATTCCTTGCACAGTGCCACGATCGTCTCCGGGGTGATATTGACGCCGGTACGGCTCGGTACATTGTACAGAAGGATCGGAAGATCAACTGCCTTTGCGACCTCTGAGAAATGAACCTTTAAACCCTTCTGGGTTGATTTATTGTAATACGGGGATACGAGCAGAAGTCCGTCTGCGCCTGCCTTTTTCGCTTCGGTAGACAGATATACCGCTGTCTCTGTGCAGTTGGAACCAGTTCCTGCTACAACCGGGATTCTCTTATTTACGACCTGGCATACGAAACGGATCACCTCGATGTGCTCCTCATGGCTTAATGTAGCCGCCTCGCCGGTCGTACCGCAGGCGATAATACAGTCTGTACCGCCAGCGATCTGTTCTTCTACGATCTGCTCCAGTTTCTCATAATTTACGCTTCCATCCTCATGAAATGGCGTTACCAGCGCTACGCCTGCTCCTTCAAAAATAGACATTTTGTTTCCTCCTTATTCTTTTGCACGATGGCTGAGTTTCTATTCCAGAGTCCGTTTCTGTCCCCGCTTCAAACGAATGTTTGTTTGCAGCCTGTCGGTCCTGAGCGTACAAAAAGCTGGCACAATGGCCAGCTCTATGAATTCAAATCCAAACTCCCAGTAGCTCCCCATCTGTCGATGACAGTTACAGAATTCTTCATCCTGCACCCAGGAACTGCAGATACAGGCGCCGCAGCCCTTCGGCGTATCATCCTTTCAGCTGTCTTCTCCTGCACCTGCCGCATCCGACCGCTTACTGATAATCAACGCAACCTCTACTTGTTTTTTCTATCTTAGCATTACTTTGAATACTTGTCAACCGTTCATGCACGCATGATGTTACTGTTCACGCATACGTGCCCAGTAACGGAATTTGCCGTGGCTTCGCATTCAAATACGGCAAATTCCTGCTGCCACCATGTTTTCTTACGGCACTTTCGGTTCCAAAAGTGCCTACCCGTGAACAGTAACGGCATGATCGTTTGACGGCTTCAGGCATTCCAGGCGCGTCACCTCGTCTGCATGCTCCTCTGCCCCAGCCGGGCATACTTTTCCGGTCAGAATCAGATCGACATTCTCCTCGCGCGCTGCCAGCAGTGTTTCCAGAGCATCGTCTCCGACCAGTTTCTGATCTAACACCCCAAGAAATTCATCCAGAATCAGCATATCGCATTCGCCGGTACAGAGTACTTTTTTTGCAAAATTATACCCGTTCTGAATATTGCAGAGCTCTTCCTTTTTGCCTTCTTCAGAGAGATTTTCATAATACTCATTCTGTTTTTCAAATCGGAATACTTTAAATGCCGGCTCCAGCTGTTTTAACCCATCTGCTGTCTCATGACTCAGCACTCCCTTTAAGAATTGTATCATAATTACCTTCCGGCCGTGCATGGCTGCACTGACACCACGTCCCAGTGCCATCGCTGTTTTTCCCATCCCGGTGCCGAAGATGATATGAACTTTCCCCTTTTTCATTTCCCTCTCCTCTTTCTGTGCCTCCCGCTGCGCTGGCGCACAGACTGTCTTTCCTGATGTCTTTTTACACACAGGCCTGTGTGTTTTATTTCTATCCATCCAATAATCGTTTTACGAATTCTGTAAACTGCCTTATTCTAGCATATTTTATCTGTTTTGGCAAGCTATGGCAAAACCAGCCATTTATCATGTCCTATCGATTGCATAACCGGCTTCAAAATTTGCTGTAACATCCTAAACCTATCCTATTCTTCCACGCACTCCAGCTTGCTGACCGACACCTCGTATGCCACACGTTTCTCGCACTCTGTCTCGCTCAGTTTCTTCGTATATTCACGGCTCTGCACGCGCCCCCACACGCACACGTGGCTTCCCACGCCAAATCCGGACGCATAGCGGGCATTTCTACCCCACGCAATACACGGTATGTAATCGGATTTTCCATACGGACGGTTGACCGCCAGCAGCATATCGGCAATCTCGCGTCCCAGCGGTGTTTTCCGGTAGATCGGCTCCTTGCAGATATAGCCTTCCAGAAAAATCTGGTTGGTTTTGGTGTAATCCGTAAATTCTTCCAGGAAATGAATCTCACGGACAAACACAGACAACACCAGACGGTTTTTCGCGCCCTCATGACGGTTGTAGGAACGGAACTGGCCGATCGCCTCCATCGTCATTCCGCGGTAGTCTTTCGATACATCCAGAAGCCGTTCTGAAATCATGAGTGGAATCACGTCCACCTGATCGCTCAGACGGCTGACTGCCAGGTCTGCGATATAAAATCCTTCCCCGAATACTTCGTGCTGAATGTAAATTCCGATACGACCTCACCAATCACGCTAACCTTGTTGTTTTCAATCATTTTTTCCGACATAGTATCTCTCTCCTCTTCTTTTTTGCAGTTTTTCACGGCAGGTTCTTGGAGTCCTGCTTCTTACTGTATATATGTATGAGGGGAATGACCGTTTTAGAAGAAGAAGTGAGGGGGAAATTTCGACAGGGTGGGGGACATGAATCGACAGAGGGAATGGGATCGGCAGAGGGAATGGGATCGGCAGAGGGACGGAAACGGCGGGGCGCGTCGTTTCCTGGATGTCTCTTGCTTGAATATACGAAAAGGAGCAGCTGGCTTGCGCGGCTGCTCCCACTTTACGATTATTTAGCTATTTTTACGGCTGATCATCGCTCTCTTTCTCAGAGTCGGATCAAGAATCTTTTTACGGATTCGTAAGCTGGTCGGGGTGATCTCGAGAAGTTCATCGGTATCGATGTAGTCGAGGCACTGCTCCAGGCTCATGATTTTCGGCGGAACAAGGCGGAGGGCTTCATCGGCGCTGGAAGAACGGGTGTTTGTCAGCTTTTTGGTTTTGCAGACGTTTAACTCGATGTCTTCCGGTTTTGCGCTCTGTCCGACAATCATGCCGGAGTAAACTTTAACGCCCGGTCCGATGAACAGGGTTCCGCGCTCCTGGGCATTGAACAGACCGTAGGTGATGGACTCGCCTGCCTCAAATGCAATCAGGGATCCCTGTTTGCGGTAACTTAATTCGCCCTTGAACGGTGCATAGCCGTCAAAGCTGGTGTTTAAGATACCATTTCCCTTTGTATCGGTCATGAACTCGCCGCGGTAGCCGATGAGACCTCTGGACGGAATCGAGAACTCCAGTCTTGTGTATCCGCCGCCGATCGGGCTCATGCCCTGCAGCTCGCCTTTACGGCTGGTCAGCTTCTGGATAACAGCACCGGTAAAGTCATCCGGTACGTCGACGTAAGCGATCTCCATCGGCTCTAATTTGCGGTTTCTCTCGTCATATTTGTAGAGTACCTCCGCCTTGCTGACTGCGAACTCAAAGCCCTCGCGGCGCATATTCTCAATCAGGACGGACAGATGCAGCTCGCCACGGCCAGATACCTTGAAGCAGTCAGCGGAGTCTGTCTCCTCTACACGCAGGCTGACATCGGTATTCAGCTCCCGCATCAGACGCTCGCGGATGTGGCGGGAAGTGATGAATTTACCTTCCTGACCTGCCAGCGGGCTGTCGTTTACCATGAAATCCATGGAAATGGTCGGCTCAGAAATCTTCTGGAACGGAATTGCCTCCGGTTTCTCCGGTGAACACAGGGTATCACCGATGTGGATATCTGCGATACCGGAAATCGCTACGATCGAACCAATCTTTGCTTCCTGTACTTCTACTTTATTCAGACCTTCAAACTCATAGAGCTTACCGATCTTAACTTTGCGGAACTTGTCCGGCTCATGATGGTTGACGATGACGCAGTCCTGATTTACTTTCAGGTAACCGTTGTCGATCTTACCAACGCCGATACGTCCTACATACTCGTTGTAATCAATCGTACTGATCAGAACCTGTGTCTCTGCATCCGGATCTCCCTCCGGCGCCGGGATGTAATCCAGAATGGTCTGGAACAGCGGCTTCATATCCACATTCGGATCGTCCAGGTTCTTCTTCGCATAGCCAGAACGTGCAGATGCATACAAGAACGGGCAGTCAAGCTGCTCGTCGGATGCATCCAGATCCATCAGAAGTTCGAGAACCTCGTCCACAACCTCCTCCGGACGTGCTTCCGGACGGTCAATCTTATTGATACATACGATAACCGGCAGATCCAGTTCCAGTGCTTTACGCAGAACGAATTTGGTCTGCGGCATCGCGCCCTCATATGCGTCTACCAGAAGGATAACGCCGTTTACCATCTTAAGAACACGCTCTACCTCGCCGCCGAAGTCCGCATGTCCTGGTGTATCGATAATGTTGATCTTGGTGCCGTTGTAATTAACAGCCGTATTCTTGGACAGAATCGTGATACCTCTCTCACGCTCAATATCGTTAGAGTCCATGACACGATCGACTACTTCCTGATTGGCACGGAATACACCGCTCTGGCGGAGCAGCTGGTCTACCAGCGTCGTTTTACCGTGGTCAACGTGAGCGATAATTGCAACGTTTCTGACATCTTCCCGTTTCATTTTCATATCTGCTTACTCTCTTTTCTTATGATGATTCATTACATGTACTAATTAATAATTATTTTCTGTCACAGACAAGCATCCTGCCGTTTCGTCTTTGGCAAAGGATCCGCCCACAAAATAATACAGCTTGTTATTTTAGCATTTTTTTATCCATTATTCAATCTTTTTTTTACAATAAAATGATTTTTCCGTCATCCATGCCAAAATAAACTTCATCCAGTTTTTCGATCCGGCATCTTCCATTTGTGCCCTCTATGAGCTTCTTCTCCGCTGCTCCCGCCTGGTCAAACGGCACCAGGATCGTCAGATCCACGCCCTCGCCGTACTCGCTGTCCAGAATCGGCAGCTCTGCTTCTGCCAAAATGTACTGCACCTTTCCAAGCCCGCTGTAGTCTGTCCCGACCTTCCATTTGCGAGCCAGGCATTTTTCCAGAACCACACAGTTTTTAAGACCTTCCTGGACCGCGCCGCCGTATGCCCGCACCAGTCCGCCGGTTCCTAAAAGTGTCCCGCCAAAGTACCGGGTCACAACCGCACAGACGTTGTGAAGCTCGCGTCCCAACAGCACATCCAGCATCGGGCGTCCCGCCGTCTGCGCCGGTTCGCCGTCGTCGCTGCAGCGCGCCACCTCGTTATTTTCTCCGATTGTAAATGCCGAACAATGATGTCTCGCATCCCAATATTTCTTCTTGACTTCCGCAATAAATGCCGTCGCCTCTTCTTCCGATTCCACCGGGCGGATCTCCGCGATAAAGCGGGACTTCTTCTCCACAATCTCGCCCTCTCCGCCCTGATAGACGATTTTATAGCGCTCTTTCATGATTATTCCTCCATCGTAACTGTTCAGTAAATGCGCAGACCTGCTGAACAGTTACCCTCCATCTATACACTACGCATCCTTAAAACGGACGTTTTTTCACTTCTTTAACTGCTTGTAAACCTCAGTTACTGTTCACGCATACGTGCTCACTAACAAACCTTATCTTTTATGATACCGTAAAAAAAACTTCATGACAATAGTATTTATTTATCCTATGAATTTTGATATAATTGGAAATACTGTATTTATTAATAGAATGAACCACTACGAACCCAAAGGAGGTTCTCATGAATTACGGTGTAAAAGCAACCAAGAAACGGATCCGGGCAGCCAATTCCCGGAAGAAGAAATACGCCAACCGGCTGTTTCTGACCTTCTTCAAGACTGCCTTTGTTCTTGTTCTGTTTCTCTGCGTGACGGGTGCCAGCACCTTTATCGGCATGTTTAAAGGCATTCTGGACAGTTCGCCAGACTTCAACCCGGACAGCTTCACCCCAAGCGGATATTTTTCTACTATATATAATAGCGCCGGGGAAGTGACCGACACGCTGGTCGGTTCCAACTCGAACCGAATTGAAGCATCCTACGAGGATTTTCCTCAGGATCTAATTGACGCGTTCGTCTCCATTGAGGACTCGCGTTTCTGGCAGCACAGCGGTATCGATCTGCGCTCCATTTCACGCGCCGTGGTCGGTGTCCTGACAAATAATTATAAAGGCGGCGCCAGCACCCTGACCCAGCAGCTCATCAAAAATACCGTCTTCAACGGTGGTATGGAGACCAGCAAAGGTTCCAAAATCGAACGAAAAATCCAGGAACAATATCTGGCGCTGCAGCTGACAAAAAACGTCGATCGGAAGGTCATTTTAACGAACTATTTAAATACGATCAACCTCGGCAGCAATACGCTGGGCGTCAAAGCAGCGGCGCTGCGCTATTTTAATAAGAACGTCTCCGATCTGACTCTTTCTGAGTGCGCGGTCATCGCCGGTATCACACAGAATCCGTCAAAGCTGAATCCGATCAGCGGCGCGGAGGCAAATGCCGCCCGGCGCAAGGTCATTTTGCAGGCAATGTATGAGCAGGGCTATATCACAAAAGAAGAACAGGAGGAAGCACTGGCGGACGACGTCTACGCCCGTATCCAGAATGTCGACACGGCGCTCAAGGAAAATGAGACACCGTACTCCTATTACACGGACGAGCTGATCAGCCAGGTCACCGAAGCGCTCAAAGAGCAGCTCGGCTATACTGACACGCAGGCGTCCAATCTTCTATTCAGCGGCGGACTGCAGATTTACACCCCGCAGGATCCGCAGATTCAGGCGATCGTCGATGAGGAAGTCAACAATCCTGCCAACTACGACGCGGCTCGCTATTCGGTTGAATACCGCCTTTCCCTGACCCATCCAGACGGGGAAACGCAGCATTATTCACAGGAAACTCTGAAAACATGGCTCCAGCAGGTCAAGGGACAAAGCGGTTTTGACGGGCTGTTTAATTCCGAGGAAGAGGCGCAGACGGCGATCGATGAGTACCGCACCGCCCTCACGCAGGACGGAAGCACCGTTCTCGGTGAATCAGTTACCATGATTTTAGAGCCGCAGACCTCGTTCGTCCTGATCGAACAGTCCACCGGCTATGTCAAGGCAATCAACGGCGGACGCGGACAGAAGACGGCAAACCGCACCTTAAACCGTGCGACCGACTCCCTGCGGCAGCCAGGATCGACCTTCAAGGTCATTTCCTCCTTTGCCCCGGCATTGGATGCCTGCGGCGCGACCCTATCAACTGTTTACTATGACGGACCATACTCTTCCGGTGAAAAAGAGTTCCGAAACTGGTGGGGCAGCGATTACAAGGGCTATCACACGATCCGCGACGGCATTACCTATTCCATGAACATCGTCGCCCTGCGCTGCATGGCGGACACGGTAACGCCGCAGCTCGGTGTCGAATATGCCGAACGGCTGGGAATCACTTCCCTCGTAAGCCAGGATCAGACTCTCTCGACAGCACTCGGCGGTCTGACAAAGGGCGTCAGCAACCTGGAACTGACAAATGCATTTGCGGCGATCGCCAACGGCGGCACCTACACGAAGCCTATCTTCTTTACTAAGATTCTGGATCGCAACGGAAAGATACTGATCGACAATGAACCGGAGACGCGGCAGGCGCTCAAAGACTCTACCGCCTATCTTTTAACCAGCGCGATGCAGGATGTTATGCAGAGCAATACAATGTATACGCGTTCCGGTTCCGGGGTTAAATCGACCGGTACGACAGCGGCGATTCCCAATATGAGCTGCGCCGGAAAGAGCGGTACGACCACCAGCAACGTCGACGTCTGGTTTGTAGGCTTTACGCCGTACTACACTGCCGGTATCTGGGGCGGGTGCGACAATAACCAGCCATTAAAAGGCGGCACTGTTTCAAACGGCGGTACCAGTTACCACAAGCGCATCTGGCGAAATATCATGACACGTGTCCATGAGAGCTTAAGCGACCCCGGATTTACGGTTCCGGACAGCATTGAAACTGCTGAAGTATGCCGCAAATCCGGCAAGCTTCCGGTTTCCGGCGTTTGCAGCAGTGACCCGCGCGGAACGGCCGTCTACACTGAATATTTCGCGAAGGGCACGGTTCCGACCGAGACCTGCGATCACCACACCCGCGTGACGATCTGCTCCGCCTCCGGCGGCATCTCGACTGCCTTCTGCCCGACGAACCAGCAGATTTCCAAGACAGTTATGGTCGTTCCGGAAGACGGCGGAGAAACGGACGATTCCCGCTTCTCCATGCCGGGCGAGTGCAAGATTCACAATGGTTCGTCCACGATCATCCATCCTTCTGAGAGCGCCGATTTCTCAGCTCCGGGCTACAGCCCCGATTCAGATAATCTATCGGCTCCGATCCACTCTGCGGTTCCACGCCCGATGGCGGGAAGTGGACGGAATGGAAATAATATTCCGATTGTCCCGGCGAATCCGGAGCATTAACAGCAAAATAATATATCTGCAAAAAGCTGCTGTAAAAAGTGACATTCATATGCCTCTTTTACAGCAGCTTTTTATTTCCTCAACTGATTTTCTTTTGCTTTGCTTTCTTTTACTTTTCTTTCGTCTTCTCTCTAATCCTTCATCTTGGGTTTGCAAATCAGCGATGACAGATAGCCGAAGATCAACGCCCCGGAAATCCCCGCCGCACCCGCCGTGAATCCGCCGGTGAACAGCCCCAGAACCCCATCCTTGTCAATTCCATCCCGCACGCCCTTCCAAAGCGTATTCCCAAACCCCAGCAGCGGCACTGTTGCCCCGGAACCCGCCCATTTGGCATACGGTTCGTACAAGCCGATCGCACCGAGAATCGAGCCACATACCACCAAAAGTACCATGATCCGCCCCGGCATGAGTTTCGTTTTATCCATCAGAATCTGCACGGCGGCACAGAGAAGTCCGCCGGTCACAAATGCTTTGATATAGTCCATTTTTCTGCTCCCTCTCTAAAGTTTCTTGCAAATACCTATCATTCACCGAACGATTCTTTTCCCTCAAGCACCACTCCATGGGCAATCCCCGGCACATTCCGCCCCTCATTAAAGCTGATCTGGGACAGCAGCGCCCCGGTCGGCACAAACAGGACTCGTTTCCACTCACCCGCCTGTATTTTCGGAAGAATATAGCCGCACAGCACCGCCGCCGAGCAACCGCAGCCGCTCCCGCCCGAATGGGTATCCTGCGTCTTCGGGTCAAACATTTCGATCCCGCAGTCCATATGGATGCTGGAAATATCCTGTCCTGCCTCGCGCATAAAATCAAGCAGGATCTCCTTCCCCACCATTCCCAGATCGCCAGTGATGATCCGGTCATAGTCAGATGGTTTCCGATTAAAATCACGGAAATTCTGCAAGATTGTGTCTACCGCCGCCACCGCCATTGCCGCTCCCATGTTCATGGAATCGCGCATCTGCATATCGACGATCTTTCCGGGGGTGGCAGCTGGGATACAAGGTTGAAATTTGGGATGCAATTTTTCCTGTCCAGCATTTTTCAGTGATTCTGACGCATTTTCTTTCGCTCTGCGCCCATCTTTCCCTTCACTCTTCTCGATCATCACACACCCGCACCCGGTCACCGTCCAGGTTGTGGACTGCGGTCTCTGATTCCCATACGCCAGCGGAAACCGGAACTGCCGTTCTGCCGATGCAAAATGGCTCGACGCCAGCGCCAGAACCCGATCCGCATAGCCAGCCCCTGCTGCCATCGCCCCCAGAATCATCGCCTCCCCCATCGTCGAGCAGGCACCGTAAAGCCCGAAAAACGGGATATCAAACGACTCCACACCAAACGAGGTCGCCACAATCTGTCCCAACAGGTCTCCCGCAAACAGGCAATTCACATCCGCTGCCTGTCTGCCCGCCTTATCCAGACATTTCTGCACCGTCTGGCGCTGCAATTCACTCTCCGCCTCCTCCCACGACTTTTTCCCAAACGTCGGATCCGGCTCCACCCGGTCAAAAAAACTTGCCAGCGGTCCCTCGCCTTCCGTCTGCCCCACGATCGATGCCGCCGATGTGATGATGGGCGGATGCTCAAACTGGATGCTTGATTTACCTGCCTGCATAAAATTCCTCCTGAAACATAAAAACATTGTCAAAAATATACTGTTCAAACTTTCGCTACAATCTCAGTATTTACACAAACATACATTTTTATGTTTTCTAGTAATCTGTATTCCTCGCAGGCTTCATTCACCCGTTTTTACCATATTATTAATACTGCACCGCCGCCAGTTTCTCTCTCAGTTCCTGCGGATCCTGGGACGCATCGACTGCCGTCTGCGGTGTGATCACGCCCTCTTTCGCCATACGGATCAGAAAATTATCCATCGTAATAGAGCCCTCTTTTGCACTAGAAAGCAGATAGCTCTGCATCTGCGGTGTTTTTCCATCGCGGATCAGATTCCGGATCGCCGGCGTGAGCATCATAAGTTCACAAGCTGCCGCCCTGCCCTGGCCGCCCGCCCTCGGCACCAGCTGCTGTGACAGCACCGCCCGCAGCGTCATCGAGAGCTGCATCCGGATCTGCGGCTGTTTATCCTCTGGAAAAACACCCACAATCCGGTCAATGCTGTCGATTGCCGAATTGGTATGAATGGTGGAAAAAACAAGATGTCCCGTCTCCGCCGCCATCAGCGCCGTCTCGATCGTCGCCGGATCACGCATTTCTCCAATCAGAATGACATCCGGGTCCTCACGGAGCGCCGCATAAAGCCCCTTATCATAGCTCTCTACGTCCACGCCCACCTCGCGCTGGTTGATGATCGCCTGCGCCGGTTCATAGACATACTCGATCGGGTCTTCCAGCGTAATCATATGGAGCGGACGATTCTGGTTGATCTCATTTAAAATTGCCGCCAGCGTCGTTGACTTGCCGCTTCCCGTCTCGCCGGTTACCAGAATAATGCCTTTATTCCAGCTTGAAAACTGATTCACTGCTTCCGGAAGCCCCAGCTCCGACAGGTTCGGAATCGTACTGCCCAGAAGACGGATCGCCGCAGAGAGCGCGCCCTGCTGCCGGAACAGATTCACACGGAGACGCCGTCCCGCAAACGAAGCACTAAAATCCAGCTGTCCGATCGCCTCGATCTGATCTGCCGCATTGCCTGCCAGCTGGCGTCCATATTCCTCACAATCCTCACGCGTCAGCCCGCCATCCGTCAGCGTCTCGATTCTGCCGTCAATTCTGCATTTTGGCGGCAGCCCTGCAATCAGATGCACATCCGATGCCCTTTTTTCAGCTGCCAGCGCGATTAATTCCTCGATTCCATACATACCATCTGTCTCCTCTTCTCTTTCTGCACCATTTACAGCGCCAGCAGCGTCCGGATCACCTCGTCCACCGTCGAAACACCCTCTTCTACCAGCTTCTGCGCGTGTTCCAGCATCGGAACATACTGGCTCGCTCTTCTGGCTGCCTCTAAGAAACGTGTCCGGTCAGCTCCTTCCAGAATGCACCGGCGCAGCTCCTCCTGAATCAGCATTACCTCAAACACACCGATTCTGCCCCGGTATCCCGAATGGAAGCACTGATCGCATCCGGCTCCTTGCCAGTATAATTTTCCAGGAATCTCCGGGATTCCTGCCATCTCAAGTGCTTTTTTCGGCGGCTGAATCTGGGTCTTGCAGTTCGGACAGATTTTTCTCAGCAGACGCTGGGAAATAACGCCACGCAGTCCCGCCGCAATCAGGTATGGCGCCACGCCCATATCTCGCAGACGGTCAATCGCCGAGATCGCATCTTCCGTATGAATCGTGGTGATAACGAGATGTCCCGTCATTGCCGCACGCATCGCGATCTCCGCCGTCTCACCGTCACGGATCTCGCCGACGCAGATGATATCCGGATCCTGACGCAGAACGGAGCGCAGACCCGATGCAAAGGTCAGCCCCACTTTTTCATTGATCTGCACCTGTGTCGCGCCCTTGATATGGTATTCCACCGGATCCTCCAGTGTAATCAGGTTGGTCCGATCCGAAAGAAGTTCGCGGATCAGCGTATACATCGTCGAAGATTTACCTGATCCAGTCGGTCCTACAATCATGATAACTCCGGAAGTAAGCCCTAAAAGCGTATCAATCTTTGCATCCTCCACTGCCGGAATACCGATACCGCGGCGGTTCAGCGTCTCCTCATTTCGTTTCAGAATACGGATAACCACTTTTTCTCCATACAGGGTCGGAAGGGTGGATATACGCATATCAATATCTTTCCCTCTTAAAGGCATCACCGCACGACCATCCTGCGGAATTCTTTTTTCAACAATATCAAGCTGGGACATGATTTTAAGTCTCGAAATGACCGAATCCTTGAGTTCCGACGGGATCGTCATGATCCGGTGAAGCTGCCCGTCGATACGCATCCTGACGACCATCTCCTCCTCCGTCGGCTCAAAATGGATATCCGAAGCATCTTCCGAAATGGCGCGCTCAATAATCGAATTGACCAGGCGGATCATCGGCGTCACATTCTCCTGTCCTTCTCTTACCGCCGTCTGCCCCTGACGCACCTCTTGCGCCGCTGCCGTCTCTGCCTGCATCTGCGCCATCGCTTCTGCCGCGCCCTCGTTGCCATACAAAATATTGATCGCACGCTTCACCGCCGGTTCAGAGGCGATCATCGGCACAATTCTCTTTTTGGAAGTATGCTGTGCTTCCTCAATCGCCATGAAGTTCAGCGGATCCGCCATTGCCAGATAGAGCTGGTCTTTGGAAATACGCACCGGTACGATCGTCATCTTCTTTGCCAGATTTTTCGGCACAAAACGCGACATTTCCGGGCTGATATCGACCCGTGTCAAATCAATATAGTCAATGCCCAGCTGCATGCGAAGCGCATCGATCAGCTGACCTTCCGTGATATAATGATGCTTGATCAACGTTGTTCCCAGACGTTCTTTCTCCTTCGCCTGATAATCAAGCGCCTCTTTAAGCTGTCCTTCTGTGATCAGTCCCAGCTCCAAAAGCATGTCTCCCAATCGCTTTGTACGCATTCTCTCTACCTCCCTATAAATATGGATCTAGTTATTCAGCCATTTTACTGCGGAAATCCCGGATCCGGTCAAAGCAGTCCCGATCCATCTCGATCGCCGTCTGATTTCCAGTCGTCACAATCCACGCTTCTTCCAGAAGCCGCCGGATGATCCGCGCCGCCTCTTTCTGATCCTCTGCGGTCGTCTCACGGATCTCCTCTGTCCAACGACGGATCTGTACAATATCCAGGCCATTGTACGCATACTGCATCGCTGCCATCCGCCGTCCCAGGCATCCGCACGGCGCCGTCGCATTGCCGTAACTGCTTAAAATATAGCCATTCCGATCTGCCTCCGAAAGCTGCAGTTTTTCCAATACACCCGCTGCCGCCCGGATCGCCTCGATCGTCTCACTGACCTTCGGATCCCGGTATGTACTCGCCACGATCCGGTCCATCGTCGGCGTAAATGCAAACGACGCGCTGTAGGCGCCACCTTGAAAACGGAGCTGCGGCACAAAATACCGGTCATCCAGCGCATTTACATACGGAAGAATCCGCCCGGAAAATCCATCTACAGCGCTCAGCTCTGCCGAAAAGACGGTATACTGGCTGGAGCTCTCCACAATTACCGCCTCCCTGCGCGCCGGAACCGGGAAGGTATACCCAGCATTTTCCCCTCTGTTTTCCGTTTTATTTTCATGGTCTGACATCTGTTCTCCCCGCAGATTTCCCAGAATCCGCCCTGCACAGTTCCGCATCCATTCCAGTTTTTCCCTCGGTGCAACATGAAGGATCGTCACCGCTGTTCCATGCAGGATGCGGTCGCGCACCTCCTCCATCTTCTCTGCCAGCTGGAAGATCGCTGCATCCTCCTGTTCCAGTCGCCCGCGCAGTTTTTTCAAAAACTCATAAAACGCCTGTCCGCCGACATATTCCTGATACCGCGTATTGATGCTATAGCCCGATGCCGCCAGACGCACCGCCAGCGAATACGCATCACTGCGCGACTCATCACAGGACGGAATCGTCTCATCCAGTGCCTGAAGAACCGCATTCTTATCTCTCCACAGTGGATGTGATAAGAGTTCCAACAGGACATACAGGCTCTCTTCATAATCCTCCGCCATCCCGTACCAGCTCACCGCCAGCGTCGGATGGCTGTTTCGTCCCGCCCGAACCTCCGGATGTCCCTCATTCATGGAAAAATCATGCAGATAGCGCTCAATCTGATTTTCCTTTTCCATTCTGCCATACCGGGCATTTTCAAGCTCTGAAACAAACATTGTATATAAAGGAATGTAAAAACGGTCCTCTTCCGGCACGCCGCTCAAATCCAGGTATAAACGGTTATAGCTGATCGCTTCCAGATCCGACGGCGATTCATAGACCGAAATCCCATTTATCTCATATATCTGATATTCCGGCGTCTCTTCCGGCGGCGGAAGCTCATCGACCCGGATCATAAAATCCGCATTCGAACACTCCGACGCATTCCACGCATCAAAATCCAAGGTCTTCGCAATCAGCGTATCCAGCTCTGCCTCGCTCATCTCCGCCTTCATCTGCGCCAGATACGCGTCGCGCTCCTGCTCCATCGCCTCTGCCATCCCCGGCGTCGGAATCGTCGTGACAAGAACCCGCCGCTTCGCCGCGCCAAGCTCTGCCGCAAACCGGCGAATCTCCGCCTGTGCCGTCCCTGCATCCAGAGAATCATAGGCTGCCGCCTCATCCGCATACACATCCGCATCGCCCGTCAATGCCCATTTCAGGCTGACTTCCGGCACGATCGAATCCACAAATACATCCGTATCTTCGCCTGCCGTATAATCATGTATCGCCCGCGCCTTGAGCGCCGTCTCCACCACTGACGGGTCGATCCCGCGCTCCTGCATCTCGCATAATGTCTCATCCGACACCTGCCGGAACCGTTCTGCATCCTTCGGACTGCTGTCTGTCATTTCGAAAACAAAAAATGGCTTTTCTGCTCCATCATCACCGATGCACTCGCATCACAATGGATGCCCGCCATCCGCAGCTTTTCCCTGAAAACCGATCCATCCACATTCATCATTCCCGCAATGATGCTGTACTGGATCAGCTTTTCCCATGAAATGCCGCTCAGATCCATCGCATACGATACCACCGCCGCATTCTCCGATGCGTCTCCCCGGTAAGCAGGACTGGGAACGGTTGCCTGACGGAAGAATGATTCTCCCCCATTTTCCAAACCATCTGGCTCGGGGCTGTAAAACGCACTCATCCCTATATTCTGCATTTCCTGTTTTTCCTGTCGCCCGCTGCCTGACTGGAAACTCCATCCGTCTTCTTTTCCATAGCTTTTCTTTGCATCACATAGATACTCTTTATCCAGGAATGCCAGAAACCGTTTCCAGTCCAGATCCCCATACAACAAAATCAGAGCATTATCGAACCGATAAAATCGATCATACATCTCCATCGTATGTTCATACGTCAGATCCTTATAAAAACGGTGCGCCTGTCCATTCGCATTTGCCGCCGTCTCCCCCGGATACAGCGCCCGCAGGATATTCCGCAGTGCCTCATTATCTGTATCATTCAGCATGCCGAAATCCTCGCTGTACACCGTTCCTGCCAGCGTAATCGGGCTTTCGCGGTCGCGCAGCTCATAGCGGACCGCTTCACGGTCAAAAAAGCGGCGTTCCCGCCGGATTCCCGGCGCTTTCATGCAGCTTAAATACACATCTGCCATCTTAAGCAGCTGTTCCTCGCTCTGGCTGCACACCGGATATGCCGTAAATGGTATATAGGTAAATGCATTTACAAATGTGTGGTATGTCTTGCTGCAAAGATCAAAAAAAATATCCTTACTCGGATATTTATCAGAGGAAGCAAGTACCGAATGCTCAAACACATGATTCGTGTCCGTCTCATCCAGATGCGGTGTCCGATAGGAAATCGAGAATCCCCGGTTTGTATCTTTATTTCTGATATAAAACAGGGACGCCCCGCTTTTCTCATGTTCAAAATACAGTGTCTGCGCTCCCAGCGCCTGCAGTTTTCCCACCTGTTTCAATGTAAAACCTGCTGTCTGAAATCCCGGCTGCAGTCTCCCATCTGCCGCCCTCCACTGCTTTGTACCTGCCATTCTTTTATCATGCCTCCTGCCATCATTCGTCTGCTGTCTTTTCTCTATATCTATTATACAAGAGCACGTCCTATATTTCCATAAAAAAAAGCACATCCGGTTCTCTCTGTGTTCCGGATGTGCTTCTCTGATTCATAAATCTATTATTTATTCTTTCCGCAGCACTTCTTATATTTCTTACCGCTTCCGCATGGACACGGATCGTTCGGGTAAATCTTATGTGTATTGCGGACTGTGCCAGATGCCTTCTGCTCGCGGTACAGCTCTGTTCTTCTCTCCTCAGTCAGGATTGCATCCCACTGCGGAAGCTCATACAGCCAGGTAGCCTTTGCCTCTACCATGTTGTAATATAACTTCTCCGGGTCGATCTCAATCTTAACCTTGGTATCCTCATCCATGGTCTCGATCGGGTTCTCATAGCCCTTTAAGCTCTCATTGATTCCATCCAGGAAACCGGTCATGATCATAACTTCGGTATCATACTTCTCAGCCAGTTCCTTAACGGTACCTTCTACAACCTCAGTCGGGTTTGCAAGAATCTGCTCGTAAATGCCTTTCTCAATCGTAAAATATCCAGACCAGAGTTCCTCTTTCTTTTTATCATCCAGCCCGTCACCATATGCCAGATTGCGCCAATTTTCTAACAGTGTCATCGGTAATTCCTTCCTTTTTTCGTTCTTTCATTACTATAATAACATAGTATATTTAAGTATATAACAAGTTGGGGGGATTTGCAAGGAGGAAAACTGGCATCTGCCTATTTTATCGCATAAGCAAACGTATCACTCATTCCGTATCGCCGCCAACGGACTCAGCTTCATTGCGCGCATCGCCGGGAAGAATCCGGCTGCCATGCCGATGATGATGGCAAATCCTACCGATGGAACTGCCAGCCAGATCGGGATCACGGACAGTTTTCCATCCATTCCATATAAAAAAGTCGCTGCCAGAAACTGGTTGATCAGCACGGAAACCATAAAACTCAGCGTCAGTCCGATGAGTCCTCCCATGAAACCGATAAAACCTGCCTCAATCAGAAACATATTTCGGATGGTTGCAAGGGAACATCCCAGCACTTTCAGCACGCCAATCTCCTTCGTCCGCTCATAGATGGACATCATCATCGTGTTGGCAATGCCGATCGCAGCTACCAGCAGGGAAACAGCGCCGATGCCGCCGAGGGCTGCCTGGATCATGTTGGACTGCTGTTTGGACTGTTCCAGCCATTCCATCTGGCTGTTTGCCTCATAGCCCATGTTGCTGATGGCTTTCTGTACCTCTATTACATGATCCATATCGTCCACATTGACCGTCGCTTCCTCATATACAAAATAATTGTACGGTTTTCCTTTTTTATTGGTCGGCTGACCCGGAATCGGCTTTTTCTTGAACACCTGTTTTAGCTGTGTCTTGAGCTTATCCAGATCAACGTAGACGCCGTAGCTATAATCACTCCACTCATCCGGTCCGCCTGCGACCAGACCGGCGGTTTTCAGCATATATTTCTTCGGAGCCGCCACCTTCTGGCTGCCGTCATCACCGCCGGAATTACCCTTAGACTGATAGTAGGCATCCGTGTCAAAGATCGTGAACATCGGCTTATTGATAAAATCGATATCCGGCATCTCTCCGGTGTCCCAATAGCCTTTTCCCGTCTTAGCATTGCTGAAATTCTGCGCGACCATGTTTCCGACCACCATCTCCATATCCTTCGTTTCGGCAGTCGGCAGACTTCCTTCCCCCAGCTTGATATTCTTCATTGCTCCCAAGGGGATCCCATGCAGCTGCACATTTCCCTCGTAGACACCCTGACGCATAATCACATTCAGGTTCAGATCCGGATAAGCACTTGTCACATGCGGAATCTTCTCAAATGTCTTCATCGTCTCATCCGTCATAAAGCTGTCCTCTGGATTTTTCTTATCGCTGGAATTTCCATTGTCATAATTATACACCTGAATCGCGGTCAGGCTTCCATAGGAAGAATACTGTTTGATGGTAAATTCTTTCAGTCCTATTCCGATGGAAACCATGACAACGATCGATGCCGTACCAATCACGACTCCCAGAACCGTCAGAAAGGTACGGAGCTTTCTGCGAAACAGGTTGTTGACGCTCATCGTCAGCAGATCACTGAATCTCATTTTCACCGGTCCTTTCTATTTTTTCTTTCTTTTCAGATGATCGTTTTGTTCTTTTTCAACGTCCTTTGTTTCGTCTTCCGATACATCTGCTGTCGTCATTTCCGGCTCGCCCAGCTCATTGTCCAGTTCCTCTTCTAATTCGTCTTCAAGCGCCTTTTCTCCTGCTATTTTCTTCTTTTTCCTCTTCCAGACAACTACACCGACACCTGCGCCCACCAGCGCAGCGATCACAAGCATCGGAGCGATCCGCCCAGCGCCGCCCGCTTGCGCCGCATCGGCATCTGCATCCATGCTGTTGTCCATTCCATCCATGCCGTCCATCCCGTCATCGGAAAACGCCTCACTCACGTTCAGAAGCATTTCTTTTTCAATCTCTGAAACGACTCCATTTTCATCCTCATAGGAAATGATAATCTTCACTTTTCCATCATCGGTTGTCGGCGCAATCGCGGTCAGCATCGTATCGACATTGCCGGTTTCGCCCGGCTTGATATTTCCCACGTAAGCGTCAGATGGTTGGATAGAATCTGCCTCAAAACGCGCCATAACATTGTAAAGAATTACTTTTCCGGTGTTGTTGATGCCAAACATGACATTCGTCTCAGAACCAACCTCGATCGCATCCGGCATCACATCGATCGTGCTGGTGTTCAGCCGCGGCTCCTGTTTGACCGGGAGGGCAATTTTGACTTCTTCCTTGGCATTTTTAAATTCCGGGCTGTCGTACTGCTCCTGAATCGTCATGCGGTATGATTTCTGCTCCGCCGTCGGCGCCGCCTTGAACACCATCGAGAGATCCGCCGTCGCCCCCGGCGCCATGTTATTGACAACTACGGAGGTGGAACCGCTCTCAGATGTAAAGATCGGCGTATTTTCAACTTCTTCCGAAGCAAATGTAAACATAATATTGGAAGCTGCCACATCCGAAGACGCATTCTTCATCCGCACACGCAGTTCAAACGGCTGTCCGGCATAGATCTCTGCCGGGATCGTCTCGAAGCTGTCCACGATGATACGCGACTTGGTTCGATCCTGCTCGCCCGCATCCGCCGACAGCTCATCGTCATCTTTTCCCTTGACGCGCACATAAAATACCTTGTCCACCGGCTCCGAAAACTCGCCGCCCTCTTCTTCGCGGTATGTAACCAGATAGTGAATCGGGAAAAAGCCCGATTTTACGTCCTCACGCACCATCATGCTGTACGGAACCGTCACCATCTGCCCCGGTTCCATATCCCCCATCTTGCGGTTATAGTTGCCCTCATTGATATCAAACGGGAATTTCGTAATATCTGCGTCAAGCTGCATATCCACGCGGACATCGTAAACCTTTTTAAGTCCCGTATTGGTCAGGTTCACGCCAAAATCCATGACCTGATTGTACCCCGCATACGGTGTCTGCTGGTTATCGCCGATGGAAAAATCGTAATCCAGCTTCGTGTTGTCGTCTTCCTCGGTGGAGGAACCATCGTAGGCGGATACCCAGATGTTGACACCAACCGCGGTCTTATCCTTTCCCTTTTGTCCAATAAAAAAGAACGCCTGATAATAGCCGGCCGGTAAATCTCTGCGTAGTTTATAACTTAAACTAACAGTTTTTGAAGTACCTGCTTTTACATTTATAGCTTTTGGCTTAAATGAATTTGAATCCGTTTCAAACGGAAATGATTTTGAATACCATCTGATAGCATCGCTATCATCACTCTCATCCGCATCATCGGATTCTCCAAAATTTTCTGTCATTAAATCATCAAATTCTTCCGCATTTGCCAGCCAAATTTCCTTTAATTCCTGATCCCTTTTCTCATGTATATTATGAACCGTCATCTTAATCGAAATTTTATTTCCGGCCTTTCCGTGCGGCACTTTGCTGACGGTAATTAAATCATCGTTATATTTTGTCATATCCAGCATTTCCGCCTGCGCCGTCCGGCTTCCTCCCACCGCCAGCACCGCAAAAAGCAGCAAAAACACCGCCCATCTCTTCCACTTTCTCATACCTCTCATTTTTCATACCTCCATATCCGCTCACATTAAATGCTGCTTTTATCAATTTCTCATTCTATCGTCAGCATTCCTGTGTTTTAGCCTTCTAAATTTCAGACACAGCCAACACTCTATTTTTATCTGTCTATTCCATATCTGCTCCGTCTTTCGCTCTCTTAAATTTCCTCTATTTTCCCATCTTCCTTGCCCATTTGCCGATTCTCCTCTATCTTCACAATCTTACCATCGATAATATGGAAGATCCGGTCCGCATACGCCGCCAGATGGTTATCATGCGTGACCATAACCAGGGTCTGGTTCTGTTCCCGGACGATCCGCTGCATCAGTTTCAGCACATCCATCGTCGTGTGCGAATCCAGATTTCCCGTCGGCTCGTCTGCAAAAATGATCTCTGGATGTACCACCAGCGCCCGTGCAATGCCGACACGCTGCTGCTGCCCTCCGGACATCTGGTTCGGCATATGATCGCCGACTTTTTCCAGTCCGACCATTTTCAGATATTTTTCCGCCATCTCCCGGCGCCTGCCGCGCGGCACACCGCGGAAGGACAGCGGAAGCGCTACATTTTCAACCGCATTCATCGTACCGAGCAGGTTATATGACTGGAAGATAAATCCGACCCGCTCCCGGCGGAATGCCACCAGCTGGTTCTCGTTTAATTTTTCTATGTGCTGTCCGGCTATGACAATCTCGCCCTTCGTCGGCTTCTCCAGCCCCGCCAGCATATTCAATAAGGTAGATTTACCCGAACCGGAGGTACCTACAATCGCACAGAATTCGCCACGGTACATCGTAAAATCAACGCCGTTCAGCGCGTATACCTTCGTCTCGCCGACGCGGTAGACTTTATATAGATTTTTCACCTGTATGACAGGTTCCCGTTTCCGGAATTCATTCTTCCCCGGCACTTTCCGCTCTTCCATCAGCCTTCTCCATTTTCTAACTTATTTCATGCTCCTGAATATTCCATCGAAATCCATTCCTGACAACCTGGATTTATACAAGTTTCAACCATTGCAATTCCAGTTCTTCTTTCTACATTATACCGGATTTGTTTCAATTCTCCTACCTTATTTTTCTTAATGTTCCTTACGCTTTTCTTACCAGATTTTTCTCCCTGTCTGACCGTTCCTTACGCTAATCCATTTTGCCCTGGAAAGTCATTTTTATTTCCTATTTCATCGCAGGTAATCTTCCAGCCGTCATCACATTGTCCATATTTTCTATCCCCCCTATTCATATTTTTTATATCACAGATCATTAAAAGCTATAGCAATCCATCTGGAAATGTTTTATAATAGTTGGGAAAAATATGCTAATACGAATAGAGAAGGAGAATCAAATGAGACATTTGCTGAATCCACTGGATTTTTCCGTTGAGGAGATCGACCAGCTTCTGGATCTCGCTTCCGATATCGAAGCCAATCCAGCCAAATATGCACACGTCTGCGACGGAAAGAAAATCGCGACTCTGTTTATGAGCCAAGCACCCGTACACGCTTAAGTTTTGAGGCTGCTATGCTGAACTTAGGGGGACGGGTTCTTGGCTTTGCTTCTGCCGATTCAAGCTCTGCTTCCAAGGGCGAGAGTGTGGCAGATACCATCCGCGTTATCTCCTGCTTCGCAGATATCTGCGCGATGCGCCACCCGAAGGAAGGTGCGCCGATGGTTGCTTCCCTGCACTCTTCCATCCCGGTTATCAATGCCGGCGACGGCGGTCACCAGCATCCGACGCAGACCTTGACCGATCTGATGACGATCCGTTCTTTAAAAGGACGCCTGAACAATTTAACAGTCGGTCTGTGCGGCGATTTGAAATTCGGACGCACGGTTCACTCCTTAATCAATGCGCTGTCCCGCTACACAGGCATCCGTTTCGTCCTCATTTCCCCGCCGGAACTGCGCGTCCCGGATTATATCATTGAGGATACACTGAATGCAAAGGGAATCGAGTACAAAGAGGTTGAAAACCTGGATGAGGCGATGCCGGAGCTTGATATTCTCTACATGACACGTGTCCAGAGAGAACGTTTCTTCAACGAGGAAGATTACATCCGTATGAAGGACTGCTACATTCTCGACAAAAAGAAAATGGAGCTTGCCCGTGATGATATGTTTGTGCTCCATCCGCTTCCGCGTGTCAATGAGATTTCCGTTGAGGTGGACAACGACCCGCGTGCCGCTTACTTCAAACAGGTCCAGTACGGCGTATACGTCCGTATGGCTCTGATCATGACTTTACTGGAGGTGGAAAAACCATGTTAAATATCAGCGGATTAAAAGAAGGTTTTGTTCTGGACCACATTCAGGCAGGACGCAGTATGGATATTTACTTTAAACTGGGGCTGGACAAGCTGGACTGCCAGGTGGCTATCATCAAAAATGCGCGCAGCAGCAAGATGGGACGCAAGGACATCATCAAGATCGACGGCAGCCTTGATCTGGTAAATGTTGATGTGCTCGGCTACATCGATCACCGTATCACGATCAACATCATCAAGGATGGAAAAATCGTAGAGAAAAAAGATGTCAAGATGCCGAAAAAAATCACAAATGTCATCCACTGCAAGAACCCGCGCTGCATTACCTCGATCGAGCAGGAGCTTCCGCATATCTTCTATCTCGCGGATGAGGAAAAAGAGGTATACCGCTGCCAGTACTGTGATGAGAAGTATTCGCTGTAAATTCTCCTGAATATATCAAATGAATATCAAAAAAGCCATGAACGACTTTTCTGTAGATTTACAGATCATAAGCGATTTCATGGCTTTTTATTATTTTCCAGATTATAGATTCCAAAAGTGCCTACCCTTGAACATCTTAATTCCAGAACTCTGTCTTACCTTCCAGCCCGATACTCTCAGCCTTGAAGCACGGATTCTTGCCTTCCTTTTTCTGCACCAGGTAATCATCCAGACATTTGAGCGCTGTATTTCCCAGAATCACGATAACCGGCAGGTTGATGATCGCCATGATACCCATGAGGACATCCGCGAGATCCCATACCAGACCGAACTGGAGCTGTGCGCCAATGAAAACAACTACCACCGCAAACAGGCGGAACACATTCATTTCTTTATTTTTCAGCGTGCGGCCTGCGATGTAGTTGAGACATCCCTCACAGTAGAACAGGTTGCCGAGCAGCGTCGTGAATGCAAACAGAAGAAGTGCAAATGTGATGAAGTACGGTCCAATCACACCAAATACTGTTCCCAGCGATTCCTGTACGAACGGAGCACCTTTCAGCTCTTCCGACGGAACGATGCCGGTGCAGAGACACATCATCGCAGTTGCCGTACAGATGAGGATCGTATCGATGAAAACGGAAAGCATCTGTACCAGTCCCTGCTTAACCGGATGGCTGACATTGGCTGCTGCCGCCGCGTTCGGTGCAGAACCAACACCCGCCTCGTTGGAATACAGACCTCTCTTGATTCCCTGCATCATGGCAGAACCTGCGAATCCGCCGAAGATCGCCTTGAAATCAAAGGCATTGGAGAAGATATTGACAAACACTTCCGGTAGTCTTCCGATGTTTAAGAACATGACCGCAACTGCCATCAAGATGTAGAAAACGCCCATAAACGGAACCAGCACACCGGTAATGCGGACAATCTGTTTTCCGCCGCCTATGATACAGATGCCGACCAGAATCGCCAGAATGGCGCCGCCGATCATCGGAACCAGGCTCCTGTCCCCCATCATAAATTGATGGTAAAAGCCGTAATTCGACATGCTGTCAATCAGGTTAAAGGACGCCAGCATATTAAAACCGCCAGCATAAGTAGCAATCAGGGCAATCGCGAAGACAACGCCCAGCGCACGGCTCTTCAGCGCCGCCTCGATATAATAAGACGGACCTCCGTAGCTTCCGCCGGATGCGTCGCGCTTCTTATAAATCTGTGCCAGCGTGCTCTCAACAAAAGCCGATGCGCCGCCCACAATCGCGATCAGCCACATCCAGAACACCGCGCCGTAACCGCCGATCGCGATCGCATTGGCTACACCTACGATATTGCCTGTGCCGACGCGGCTCGCCGTCGATACCATCAGCGCCTGAAATGCGGATACGGAGTTGCTGTCTGTCTTTTCTCCGACTACCCGGATTGATTCCGGAAGCAGACGGAGCTGTACGAAACGGCTTCGGAGTGTGAAATACAGTCCGACCGCCAGCAGCATGATAATCAGCAGATAGCTGTACATAACATTGCTGATCACACCAACGAGTGATGCAAATCCTTCTAACATAAAATTTCCCCCTTTTCTTTTGTATGCAATATAGAAAAAAGAGCCGCTGCCGGATAAAGATGCTCTTTGGTATCTGCATTCGGCAACAGCCCTCTTAAATGATTTGAGCAAAACGGTAAGCCGGGTTATGTCGTTGAATGGTCATCTATCTAGTCCTGCTGTCGCCAGCAGGCTCAAGCGACCTACCCGAGAGCAGACGGGCCGCCTTGCGCTCTCTGTTCGGTCTTGCTTCGGATGGGGTTTACATGTGCCCCGGCTGTTACCAGCCGGGCGGTAGTCTCTTACACTGCCCTTCCACCCTTACCCGGTAAACCGGGCGGTACATTTCTGTTGCACTGTCCTTGGAGTCGCCTCCACCAGACGTTATCTGGCATCCTGCCCTGTGAAGCCCGGACTTTCCTCACCTGCAGCCTTTCGGTTCTGCAGCCGCGACCATCTGTCTTACTCAAAACATCCTAACTCTACCATATTTTCAGGCATTTGTCCAGTCAATCATACTTTAAAACAGCTTCCGCCGATAAATTCGCGCACAATCGAATTGTGCGGCACCTGTTCGCTGCTGACACCCAGAAAATAATCGAGAAATTTGAGCAGCCGCTTCGCCTCGTTGTACTCCGCCGAATCACGCGGAACACTATATAAGATCGGCTCCGCATACTGTTTGAGCACCGAAAGCTCATATAAAAACGCAGAGTTGAACATCGCATCCGCCTCTTCCTGATACGGGAAAATATTCCGCTCCTCGCCCCGGCGTACGGAATCCCACATCCGGATCGTGTCCTGTGCCGACGCACCGCGCGTTCTCGCATCGCGGACCATCCGCCGGATCAGACGTCCGTCCGTCGTCGGAACTCGGTTGTGATCGTCGATATTTAACTGGGTCAGCGCACTGATATAGATCTTAAATTTCTTATCACGCGGCAGTGAATACGACAAATCATCATTCAGGCAGTGGATTCCCTCGATGACCAGAATATCCTCCGCCCCAAGCTGCAAAAAATCGCCCTTATATTCGCGCTCGCCCTTGACAAAGTTGTAAACCGGCAGTTCCACGCGTTTTCCCGCCAGAAGTTCTTCCATATCTTCATTAAACTGTTTCACATCGATGCAGTTTAATGCCTCATAATCGTAATTTCCATTTTCATCCCGCGGGCTGTCCACACGGTTGACAAAATAATTGTCCACCGCGATCGGATGCGGTTTCATTCCCAGCGCGCCGAGCTGAATCGACAAACGGTGTGAAAAGGTCGTTTTTCCCGAAGAGGACGGTCCTGCAATCATGATCAGTTTGCGTCCGCTCTCATAAATCTGCTCCGCAATATCTCCGATCTTCTTTTCCTGCAGCGCCTCCTGCATCAGGATCAGGTCGTTCATGCGCCCCCGCGCGATCGTATCGTTGAGTGTTCCCACGTCAAACACACCGAGCTTGTGACCGAGCTTTTCCGCCTCCTGCTGGACATCAAACAGTTTTTTCTGCGGATGGAACGGCTGAATCGCCTTCGGCTGCTTCTTGTTCGGCAGACGCAGGATAAATCCTTCCTCGTACATCTGTAAATCAAAATATTTGAGATACCGGGTGCTCATGACCATATATCCGTAGAAATAGTCGTCATAATCGCCAAGCCGGTAAACATTGACCCGCGACGCCCGCCGGTAATTGAACAAACGCGCCTTGTCATACATGCCCTGCTCCTGGAAATGATCCATCGCCTCATCCGTATTTTCACTCCGTTTCTGCAACGGCAGATCCTGCTCAGACAGGCGCTTCATCTCCGCTTTCACACGGTCTAACAGCTCCTGGCTGAGTGTTACCCCGCCTTCCACCTCCACATACAGACCATTTTCAACAGAAAAGCAGACCGTGATATTTTTCACATTTTCCCTGCCTACCACATCCTGAAAGGCTTTCATCATCAGAAAGACGGCACTTCTCTGATATGCCAGATAGCCAGCCGTATCTGCCGCTGTGATAAATTCCATCTGGCAGTCCTTCTGCAGTGTTTTATGCAGCTCCCGCAGCCGTCCATTTACCGAGACCAGAAGAATATCATTCTCGTAATTCTTCTGATATTCCTCCGCAATCTCCGCGTAGGCGGTTCCCTGCGGATATGTTTTTATCTCACTCCCAATCCGTACCTCCGGCATGTAATCCCCTCCCTAAACAATCTGGATTGGAAACGCCGGTTTTTCCCGCACAACCTTCACGGCATCACCCAGCTTCCTCATCAGATATTTCTCCATAAATTCTGTAAAAATGTGTTCAATTCCATAATGTCCGGCGTCAATGACCGCCATGCCCTGTGCAACCGCGTCGATTCCTTCATGGTGGCTGATATCTCCTGTGATATAAACCTGCGTCCCGGCTGCCAGTGCCTCTCCCATCGTGCTTCCTCCTGCGCCCGGGCAGACCGCCGCTTTCTGAATCACTGCTTCACCGTCCAGCTCACCGAAGACTGCCGCATACGGCAGGCCAAATGCCTCCTTGACCTGCTCGGCAGCTGCCCGCAGCGTCATCGGCTGTTCGAAGCGTCCAGTGCATCCGATTCCGTAGGAAGTGCCGTCTCCGGTCTCTCCCATTTTCTCTAAAACTTCACAATCCGTCAGTCCCAGCTTCTTTGCCGCCAGATCTGCCATGCAGCCCGGCGCTGCGTCGAAATTCGTGTGCATCGCATAGTAGGAAATATCATCCTGAATCATCCGCAGGCTCTTCTGCCGATGAAATTCTGATCGGACACCTGCTTGATTCCTTTGAAAATAAGCGGATGGTGCGTCAAAATCATATCCGCCCCCGCCTGCTCTGCCTGCTCAATCACAGAATCTGTGGCGTCCACCGCCAGAAAGATCGTATTCACTTCCTTCCCGCTGCGCCCCGCTAAAAGCCCCGGATTGTCCCAGTCACATGCCATGCTGCGCGGCGAAAGTGTTTCCAGGATCTTGATAATCTCACTGCATTTCATGTCTCGTCTCCTCTATCAGCGCCAGATAGGCGGTCAGTTCGTTGATGCGCGCTGCTCGGCGGCTGATCGCCGTCTCTCCCGCTTCACTGGCTTCTAAAGTTTCCTTCTTGTTCTGGGCATCATTTTCTGTCAGCCCTGCCAGCACCTGCCGCGTTATCTTCTCTTCTTTCTCCAGATACGCAAGCAGCACCGGATCTTTCTTCCGGATCAAATCGGCTCCAAAACGGTAATCCTGCTCTCTCCCCGGCCGCATCGTGCCTCGCGCCGCTTCTATCACTATGTAATATTTTCCCTCGTCCGTCAGCACCGCTTCCCGGAGAATCGAAAATCCCTGTTCTTCCAGAAAATGACGCACTTCGTCCTGCTCCGACTGCGGCGACAGAATCAGGCGTTCTTTTCCCTCGCTCCAATTCTCCCACACATGGCGTCCCTGTTCCAGAATCCGGCAGGTCAGTTTTCCGCCCATTCCGGCGATCACAACTGTGTCTGCCTCGCCTGCCTTCAATTTTGCCAGTCCGTCTGACAGGCGCAGTTCAATTTTCCCGGAAAGCCCCACCTCTTCCACGTGTTCTTCCGCCCGCTCCAGTGGGCCTTTCCGCACATCCATCGCCAATGCCGACGGGCACACGCCCTTCTGCACCAGCCAGATCGGCACATAACCGTGATCGGTGCCGATATCTGCTACCCGGCTGCCCGGCTGTACAAAAGAAGCGATCCGTTCCAGACGCTTCGAGAGTTTTACTTCTGTCCGCATGATTTATTCTCCTGTGTTCTATTTTTTATTTCTTCTTTCCAGATCATTCATCCAGATAATCCTTCAATTTTTTGCTCCGGCTCGGATGGCGCAGCTTCCGCAGCGCTTTCGCCTCGATCTGGCGGATCCGCTCGCGGGTGACATTGAACTGCCGTCCTACCTCTTCGAGCGTGCGCGGTCTGCCGTCGTCCAGGCCAAAGCGCAGACGCAGCACCTTCTGCTCCCGCTCGGTCAGCGTATCGAGCACTTCCATGAGCTGTTCATGCAGCAATGTATAGGTTGCCGCATCGACCGGAACCTGCACATGATCGTCCTGAATGAAATCGCCCAGATGACTGTCTTCCTCCTCGCCGATCGGTGTCTCCAAGGAAACCGGATCCTGTGAAATCTTCATGATCTCCCGCACACGCTCAACCGGCATCTCCATCTTTTCCGCGATCTCCTCCGGGGTAGGTTCCCGTCCAAGTTCCTGTAAAAGCTGTCTGGAAGTCCGGATCAGACGGTTGATCGTCTCCACCATGTGAACCGGAATCCGGATCGTCCGCGCCTGATCCGCGATCGCGCGCGTGATCGCCTGACGGATCCACCAGGTTGCATAGGTGCTGAACTTAAATCCTTTTGAATAATCATATTTTTCAACCGCCTTGATAAGACCCAGATTTCCTTCCTGAATCAGGTCAAGGAACTGCATACCTCTGCCGACATAGCGCTTCGCAATGCTGACAACCAGGCGCAGATTCGCCTCCGCCAGACGTTTTCTGGCATTTTCATCTCCCAGCTCCATCCGCTTCGCCAGTTCAATCTCCTCTTCCGGGGAAAGCAGCGGCACTTTTCCGATCTCTTTCAGATACATCCGGACTGGATCATCGACTGACGCCATCCGGGATGCTGAGATCCAGGTTGTCCACATCGATCGGCTCCTCCTCCTCGCCGTCTTCAAAAAGTTCTGGCTCCATGTCCTCATCGTCATCCATCCGGAGAACATCTACATGATGATTTTCCAGAAAATCATAGATCTGATCGAGCTGTTCCGGGCTCAGTATCTCACCATGGAAATAATTCAATATTTCTTTATTGTCCAGTACATTTTTCTTTGTTTTTGCCAATTCCAGAAGCTGTGTGAGTTTTTCTTCAAATGTAACTTTTTTCTCTTCCATAGTTCGTCCTTCCTTCCATCCTCAGAATCTGCCCGACCATTTCCAATTTTGTTACTGAACACGCATACGTGTCCAGTAACGGAATTTGCCGTGGCTTCGCATTTCAATACGGCAAATTCCTGCTGCCACCACGTTTTCTTACGGCACTTTCGGTTCCAAAAGTGCCTACCCGTGTACAGTAACCCAATTTTTCCCAATCCGCAATCACTCCAACGTAATTACGAGCGAAGACAATCCCGCCTGTTCCCGTATGAGCCGCTGCAGCTCATTCAAATCCGACGCCCGCCGGATCTGATCGTCGAGGCTGTTCTTCTTGATCCGGCGCACCGTCTCCGCAAATGCCTTTTTCTGCTCCTCATTGTTTAAGGATTCTTCCAGACTTGCATTGAAAAGCGCCGCGACTTCTTTGTAATTGCCCTCGTCGTCGATAAAACGGTTCAAAATCGCCGCCGGATTGACATTTCCAGCTTCCAGACCCTCAAATACAGCTTTTGCCGCTTCTTTATAAAGTGGTTTTACAAAATCCTCCGGTCCGATGATGTCCTTGATCCGGGCATACAGCGATGGTTCTTCAATCAGCCATGTAAGAAGCAGGCGTTCTGAACGGCGGATGCCCTCGTCCTTCTCCTTCTTCCTGCCCACCGGTCTCACCGCCGGTCCCGCATTTCCCGGAAGCTCTGCATTTCCAGCACCACGGTTTTCCGACACTGCCCCGGCACTGCCGACGCTTCCGCCTACCTCCCTGTTTTGTACCGCACCAGTCGTATTTCCGGTTCTATATGAATCACCATAGCGACCCGCATATCCGCCTGCTGCCGTCTCCCCGACGCCATACCGGCTTCCGAGCTGGTTGACCAGCCGCCGCAGATCTTCATAATTGATAAAGTATTCCCGCGAAACCGCCTGTATATAATTATCCCGCTCCAGCGCCTCGCCAAATTCAAGCAGCTTGCGCGCCGTCTGATTGTAAAATGCTGTCTTCTGCTCCGGATCTTCCATATCAAAGCCGGCTTTCAGCACATCAATCTCATAGAGAAAGCTGTTTCTAGCCGTCTCGATCCGCTTTTCAAACTCCTCTGCTCCCAGGTTTTTCATAAATTCATCTGGATCCTTATACGGACGCATATTCAATACCTTGGTTGAAATTCCTGCCCGCTTGAGGATTGGAATCGCCCGCAGCGCCGCTTTGACGCCCGCGCCATCGCTGTCGTAGGTCAGAATGACCTGATCCGTATACCGCTTCAGAAGCGCCGCATGCTGCTCGGTCAGCGCCGTTCCCAGCGATGCGACCGCGTTCGTATAACCTGCCTGGTGCATGGAAATCACATCCATGTAGCCCTCGCAGAGCATCATATATTTCTTTCTCGAAGTACGCGCGTAATTAAGTCCGTATAGATTCCGGCTTTTGTCAAACAGCATCGTCTCCGGTGAGTTTAAGTATTTCGGTTCCCCGTCCCCGAGGACACGTCCGCCAAACCCGATCACCCGGCTGTTGACATCCATGATCGGAAACATGACACGGTTCCAGAACTTGTCCCTGGCGCCGAGCTCCTCGATCGTCACCAGCCCCGTATCCTTTAAAAGCTCGTCCTCATAGCCCTTGCTTTTCAGATACCGATACAGATCGTCGCTGATTTTATTGGAAAATCCCAGTCCGAACCGCCGGATCGTCTCATCCGTCAGCTTCCGCTTTACCAGATAATCATATCCTATCTTTCCCTGCGGCTGCTTGAGCTGATAATAAAAATAATTGGCTGCCAGCTTATTGATCTCCAGAAGCGCCGCCTTGCGGTCCGCCTTCGCCTTTGCCTCTTTAGAATATTCCATCTTCGGCAGTTTCACGCCCGAACGATCCGCCAGCATCTCAACCGCCTCGCGGAATGAATAATTTTCATATTCCATCACAAACGTAATCACATTGCCGCTGACACCGCAGCCAAAGCAGTGGTACATCTGCTTGGACGGCGACACAGAAAAGGATGGCGATTTCTCATGATGAAACGGGCAGAGTCCAAACAGGTTGCTTCCCTTCTTCTGCAGCTTCACGTATCCGGAAATCACATCCACAATGTCGCTACGCATTCTGACTTCCTCGATTACCTCTTCCGGATAATACATTTCTTCCTCCTTATACGCTCCAGGCTTTCGGAATAAACAATTCCTTAAACCGGTCAATCGCGTAAATATCTGTCATACCCGCGATATAATCGCATACCGCGCGCTCTTTCGTCTCATTTCTTATCTCCATAATCCGGTGGGATTCTTCCGGAAGTTCCTCCGGATGCGCCATATAATATCCATACAGCATCTCGATCATCTGCTGTGCGCGCCCTTCCTCCGCTTTCGCAATCCCGTCATGGTAGACATGGTCAAACATCCAGCGGCGCAGCCCGTGCATCGCCTCCTCGCGTTCCGGTGACATCGCCACCTCCGGCTTGTCCTGGCTGTGCTCGATGATGTCGTGGATCATGATATTCAGCCGCTCATGCACACTGTTTCCCAGAATGTCCGTGTACTCCCGCGGCAAATCCTCTTCCTTCATGATCTTTCCCCGGATCGCATCATCTATATCATGGTTTATGTAGGCAATTTTATCTGAAAGCCGCACAACATTCCCTTCCAGCGTCGCCGGATGACCGCTCGTCCGGTGGTTCAGGATCCCGTTGCGAACCTCCCAGGTCAGGTTCAGCCCCTGCCCCTTCTGCTCCAGCACCTCCACAATGCGGACACTCTGCTGATAATGCGCGAACCCCTCGCTGCAGAGCCGGTTGAGCACCGCCTCCCCCGAATGACCAAACGGCGTATGTCCCAGATCGTGCCCCAGCGCGATCGCCTCCGCCAGAGACTCATTCAGCCGCAGCGCTTTCGCGATCGTGCGCGCTATCTGCGATACTTCCAGCGTGTGCGTCAGGCGCGTCCGGTAATGGTCGCCCTCCGGCGCCAGAAAAACCTGCGTTTTCTGTTTCAGACGCCGGAACGATTTGCTGTGCAGAATACGGTCGCGATCGCGCTGATACTCTGGCCGGATGTCGCAGAGCGGTTCTTTCCGCTCCCGTCCCCGTGTATTCGCACTCAGCGACGCATACGGACTCAGGGTTTCCTGTTCCCATTTTTCGATCGTTTCTCTGATATTCATCCAGATCCCACCTTTATTCAGAATAATTTACGGAATAAATTCGAAAGTTCGCCCATTATCTTATAATAATATCATATTTTTGTAATTTGGGACAGAGGTTTTCCATGGATTTTTGATCTTTTTCTATTTTCTTTTTTTTATTTTATGTGGAAAGAAGGGGAATTATGACTACTTATTTCCATCTATTGAACAAAGGGGCTTAGAATGAAAAAGAGAAGACATCTGTTCTTTTGAATACAGACATCCTCTCTTTACTATCATACATACAAAACGTAACGGCTGTCCCTGATGGACCTCATCTACATTTTATTTTCACTTATTATTTTTACTTATCCGCTTTTTCAAGCAGTTTCTTGATACCCTGAATTGCTACTAATACACCCAGGATTAACAGCAGCACTGCAAATACAAGCTGCAGTGTATTTCCCAGATCCAGACCGGTCGTCATAAATGCGTTTGTGAGCTTTATGATGGTCATGCTCAGTGCAGTAAAGGTAACTGCCATCATGAACAGCATCGGCACCCAGAGCATCCAGCCCTGACGCTTGGTTTTCTTTAAGAATACTGCACAAGCTACAAGAGCAAGTACCGATAACAGCTGGTTTGCAGAACCGAATAACGGCCAGATCTCTGCATAGCCGACCTTAGTAAGCAGGTATGCGAGTACCAGTGTGATGATGGTTGCAAAATATTTATTGGTTACTACCTTTACAAACGGGCTCATATTTTCCTCGTCTGTGTCCGAATCCATGAAAAATTCCTGGAACGACAGACGTCCTACCCGGGCAACCGAATCCAGGGAAGTCAGTGCAAATGCAGATACCGCCAAGTTGATTAATGTAAATACAAGCGAATGCGGCAGACCAACTACGGAAAGAAAGTTTGCGATCGCGCCTGCAAAAATCTGCGGCTGGGTGGTAAGTCCCTGTGCTGCTGCCTCGCCATCTGCAAAGGAAGCAACTGCAATCAGTGCGATGATAGCAAGCATACTCTCCATCAGCATTGCGCCAAACGAAACCGGAAGCATGTTCTTTTCATTTTTGATCTGTTTAGATGCAGTACCGGAAGATACCAGAGAATGGAAACCGGAAACTGCGCCACAGGCAATCGTTACAAATAAAATCGGGAACATATACTGTCCATTTACATTAAAGCTTGTAAACGGTTTCAAATTACATGCCGGATTGGCCACAAATACACCGATAACTGCACCGACGATCATAAAGATCAGCAGATAGCTGTTCAGATAATCACGCGGCTGAAGCAGCGCCCATACCGGAGCGACACTGGCAATCAGAATGTACACAAAGATAATAATATGCCAGGTTCCAAGATCGACATAGACCGGGAAATTCAGTCCCAGCGCGATCGCTGCCACCAGTAATAAGATAGCGACGGCTGTGTTGATCCATTTGTTGAATTTGGTATATTTGAGGAAATATCCAAGTGCAACTGCCTCGATGATAAATAACATAGAAGTAGTTGCAACGGCTCCATTTGCCGCTATCTTTGTGACAGCACCTGCCTCATCGACCGTAAATCCCTTAAATGTTCCCGCTACAACGTCTGCAAACGCTGCGACAACCAGAATACAGAACAGCCAGCAGAACAAAAGAAATAATTTCTTTCCTAATTTTCCAATGTACTCTTCGATGATGTATCCGATTGTACGTCCCTTATTTTTGACAGACGCATACATGGATGCAAAATCCTGAACGGCGCCGAAAAATACGCCGCCGATTAAAATCCAAAGCAGGACCGGAAGCCAGCCAAAAATTGCTGCCTGGATCGGACCGTTGATCGGACCCGCACCGGCGATCGATGCGAACTGATGTCCAAACACGACGTTTGTATCAGCCGGTACATAATCAACGCCGTCCTCCATCTCATATGCCGGAGTTTTGGCGTTTGGATCGATGCCCCACTTATTCTGGAGATAACGCCCGTACAGAAGGTATGCTCCTCCCAGAACAACGATGGCGATTATCATCATCATTACTCCACTCATAGTTAAACCTCTTTCCTTTGTTTATTTATAAAAAAACGCCTCTGCTATCCAGTCGGATAACAAAGGCGGATTTTCTATCCCAACAGCCTTCCTGCTCCATCCAGTGACTCTCTGTATTCCCGTTCTTTTATGTCTTGCCATGCTCACTGCATTTTATACCATATAAATTATACTCTTTTGAACAGAAAATTCAATTAACACTTTAAATATAATTTACAATTTCATTTATTGTTTTTTGTGCACCTTGCACTTCCTATTGTTTTTACAACGGAAAACTTCGCTCCAGACACAATGCCCCCGGGGATGTCAAGTCGTTGTTACAATAAAATATGCGGTTTTTAGGCCGTGGGAATGGCTTAAAACCGCATGTTTCTGGATAGAGGACGTTATATAGTTGCTATAACCTCAATCTCAATTGTAATATTACTGCTATAAAATATTTTCTTTGACTCAAAAAAACTATTTATGCTTTCAAAAACATTATTGGATAAAGTTTACTACATATAGAAACTCTCTCTTTTAATGTTTTTTCCTTCAATTTATCAGCAAAAAGTTGAACTATAAAATTGCTATATTCATAACTGGGCAAACTACCTTCCGCATCAATTACATTTTTAACAAAATCGACTAACGCAACCGTACGATATTTTGGATCATTTAAATGAAATCTTTGAATATGCCTATTTATAAACAAAATTTCTTTTTCCGAATAATTATGTAAAGCTATATTAGGCAAAAACTCCATTTTTAACACATCATATTGTAATACAAACGGTTCTTCTGATTCCTCTCCAACAATGCCCATTGGTTGTAATACTATTTCTGCATTTTCCATCTGGCTATAGGACTTTTGCAAACTTCTTAATGCTTTACATGGCACAGTACATTGTTTTCTTTTTTCTAATGTACATTTGCTCTCCTTTTCAAACTGTTCTCTCATTGATTGAGAAATTTTTCTTTTCTTGTCTCCTATCTTTTTAAATGACTGATTACAGGTTGAGCATGC
Organism: Clostridium sp. AF21-20LB; assembly: GCF_003478795.1. Lineage (NCBI taxonomy): Bacteria > Bacillati > Bacillota > Clostridia > Eubacteriales > Clostridiaceae > Clostridium > Clostridium sp. AF21-20LB. The sequence continues at coordinate 50,552 of NZ_QUGD01000020.1, forward strand.
CATTCCTATATTAGGAATACATTCAATCAATTTATCTGAATTTATTTTTTCAATGGCATGTTCTAAATTTCCATACCATTTGTTATCTACTGCTAAACGTGAATAACAATACATACAGTATCCATAACTAGCCTTGCTCAATACTTCTTTTAAGTTTTCTTTTTCTTCAGTCTTCTTATATCCATATTTTTTCCATTTTTTATATTTCACTTGAAACACTGGAATATCCAAGCGCAAATAGTCATTCATACATTACCACTCCGATATCTGTTTACAAATTATCTGTTGCGATGCAGTCAAATTTTTTCTCTGGATCTCTTTTAACTGAATTTGTTCACGCTCTCCCCATGCGTTATTTATTTTATTATTTAATAAACGTCTTAACTCCATTTCAATTTCGTTTTCTTTTACTGCATGTTCGCCAAATACTCGGTCGAAAATGATTTGCACTTCTGAAATCGATTGCAAATCATTAATATCCAATACTTCATACTCATCATCCTTTAAAATAATTAAATTTGCATTTTGGGCTCCAGCAACCAAATCACACGAATGTGTCGTAATAATAAATTCCATTTTGGGAAATTTTGTCTTTAAAAAAGGCATTATTAAAAAAGCATATCCTGGTGACAAAAATTCATCCAATTCATCTATTATTACAACTGGATGCTCCAAGTTCTTACTCTCTACACATTTTTCTTGATAATATAATAATTCTAACAAAATTCTAACAATTGCTTGGTATCCGCTTGACAGCAATCCTTTTGTATTTTTAAAAGATACTTCTCCTAAAGTTTCTCCGCTTGACAGCAATCCTTTTGTATTTTTAAAAGATACTTCTCCTAAAGTTTCTCCTTCTATAATTTGAAA
>NZ_QUGD01000021.1:0-47256 GCF_003478795.1 Clostridium sp. AF21-20LB
ATCAATACGGATGCGGTCTGCAGCATCATGCGTGCAGATGGCACTATCCTGGGACGTAAATTTATAAATTTCTCCAGTGATAAAGACCATTTGTATCATGTGCTTGGCAGAATCCGCCGTTTTCAGAGGGAACATTCCTCCAGACAGGTCCAAAGCCGATGGGATTATGCAAAAAGGCTGAATATGGAGCTGTCCCGCAAAATAGCTACGGAGATCACGAAATATGCCGCAGAGTATCAGGCCGATGTAATTGTATTTGAGTATCTGGAAATGCAGGGAAAAATATCCGGAAATAAAAAGCAAAAACTTCATTTATGGAGAAAGCGGGATACTCAGAAACTGTGTGAACATCAGGCACATCGGAACAGAATTCGTGTGTCCAGAGTCAGTGCCCGGAACACCAGCAGGCTGGCCTGTGACGGAAGCGGAGCGGTAGTAAGAAATCAGGAGAACCATAGCCTATGTACCTTCCGGACAGGAAAACAGTACAACTGCGACCTGTCAGCTGCCTATAATATTGGAGCGAGATATTTTATACGGGAACTTTTAAAACCCTTGCCGGAAACGGGAAGGTCTTCACTGGAGGCAAAAGTACCTGCGGTGAAGCGTAGAACCTCATGTGTTTATGCAGATTTAAGAAAGCTTTATGTGGAAGTAAACAACTTAAAAGCGGCATAAACGCAGGCAGATATACAGCGGACTACCTGTAATGTGGAAACCAGCCGTATCCGGCATGGGAAAAGTGCGTATCCGCACAAATTCTAAGTTACTGGCGTATCCGCCGATATTTAGTCTTGCCGTTTAAAACGGCCGAGAAGCACGTGACTTTAGCCATGTGAGGTTCACGATAATTACGCAGTGTTTCTTTATGTTTTTTTGCGTATATCACAGCTTTTTCCAGCTTGCTTCTTTTTACAGGATTGAGTTGTTCCAACCATGCATAAAAGCTTTCCCATACCGGCACTTCTGTTTCCAGACGTCTGTCTTTTCGCTCTTCCGGAGTAAGGTCACGGAACAGCTTTTCCAAAAAGAAAAGCTTGTTGCAGTATGCCAGACCAACTTCAGCCGGAATCATGCGGGGGATTTCTTCTTTCTTAGGAAGAATCGGCTCTTTGATTTCTTCCTCGGAAATTCCGTTACTGGGCACGTATGCGTGAACAGTAACAGTACTCAATTTTGGGGATTGCCTATAAGCAGGAGAAAACGGTATAATTGAGGAAGGCAGTTGGGTATGAGGGGGTACAAGTGGTGGAGATGAAAAATATTGTGAAGACGGAAAGAGGGGCGGTTGTCTGGGATATGGGATGATGCGGATGATCGATGCGGTGCATCGCCGTTTACATAAATAGATAGAGGAAATACGATGGAACTGAATTTAAGCGAACCGGGACAGAGCCGGTATCTGAGAGTATATGAATATTACAAAGAATTGATCGTGTCCGGGCAGATGAAGCCGGGAGCGAAGCTGCCGTCGATCCGCAAATGTTCCCTGCAGCTGCAGCTTTCACGGACGACGGTGGAGACGGCGTATATGCTGCTGGCAGCGGATGGCTATATCATTTCGCGCCGCAGAGCGGGTTTTATGTAACGGATGCGGTGCTGGCGGCTGCAAACCGGGAGGAAGTAGAGCACGGTGTGCCGCATCAGGAGGAACGCCCGGAAATCCGGTATGATTTTGCGTCTTCAAATGTGGATCGGGAGAGCTTCCAGTTTGATTTATGGCGGCGCTATGTCAAGAGCGCCCTGCGCCAGGATGAGCGGCTGCTTTCTTATGGCGAACCGCAGGGAGAGCGGGAATTCCGGGAGGCGCTCTGCGCGTATCTGGGGCGCCACCGCAATGTGATCTGTACGCCGGACAGTATCGTAGTAGGGGCGGGTGTGCAGAGTCTCTTGCATATTTTGTGCCCGATGCTGCGGGAGCGGGACAGCGCATGGTTTTTTAATCCGTCGTTCCGGCAGGGACGCCAGATTTTTGAGGATTATGGGTTTCGGACCGGAGATATAAGAGAATATTGGGAAAGTAATGATAGGAGGATTGAGTCCTCAAAAAAGGATTTGTGCGGAATAGAAAAGCCAGATGTATGTGCAAGAGAGATGAAACAGGGTTATCCGAACAGATGTCAGAGGCGATGAGACATACAGGGAGAAGTGTTTGCTATCTGACCCCATCGCAGATGACAGTCTGGGGCGAGGTCATGCCGGTGGGCGACCGGATGAAGCTTTTAAAGGATGCGGCGCGCGAGGATATGCTGATTATTGAGGACGATTACAACAGTGAGTTCCGCTATTATAACCGCCCGACACCGTCCCTGCAGGGGCTTTCCGGCGGGCGGGGCGTCGTGTATCTGGGGACATTTTCAAGGCTGCTTCTTCCCTCGATCCGCATGAGCTACATGGTCCTGCCGCCGGATCTGCTGAAACGGTATCAGGAGCGGGGGCGTTTTTATAACCAGACGGCGTCCAAGGCAGAGCAGATTGCCCTCTGCCAGTTTATCCGGGACGGACATCTGGAAAGCCAGATCCGAAAGTCCAAGAAATTGTACGCGGCAAAGGCAAAGTGTCTGTGTGATGCGGTGCGGCGCATTTTTGGAGAAAAAGCGCGAACGCATCTGGGCGATGCCGGTTTTCTGGTTCTCATGGAGCTTGACAGCCCGCTTACATCGGCGGAAATTGCCGGGCGTGCGGCACAGGCAGGCGTCGCCGTCCGCCCGGTGGAGTCGGTCGGGAGTCTTTTGGAAAAACAGGAGCATCATTTTCAAGAGGGATATCCGAAGCTCCTGTTGTCCTGTGCCTCGATGGGGGCAGAGCGGTATGAGGAGGCGCTGGAGGTGCTGAAAGAGGTAGTGTATAAGAAAGAAAAATAGAAGATAGATATAGAAGTTAAAATGTCCGCATAAACCACAGCCAGTACCCGGAACCATCCGGGCAGTTGTGGGTATGCGGACATTTTAGGCGACATTCTTACCCGTTTTTCTCCTCATGCGGCAGCCGGTTCCGGAGCAGCCGCTTTTTTAATTCACTCCAGTGAAATGGAATTAGCGGGTAAATATAACTTTTTCCGGCGATTGTCCGGTTAAAGACAAGGCAGCCGACGGCAATGAGCGTTCCTGCGATGAAGCCCCAGAGATTGAGGAAAAAGGTCAGAATCAGGAGCAGGACGCGCATGAATTTGAGTGCGTAGCCGAGTTCGAAGCTCGTCATCGAGTAGTTGGCGATCGTGACGAACGCCATATAGAGCATCGTCTCGCTGTTGAACCAGCCGGATTTGACCGAGTATTCTCCAAGCACGATACCGGCGATGACACTGAGCGGTGTCGTCAGCATGCTGGGGGTGTTGACTGCCGCGAGCCGCAGACCATCGATGGCAAATTCCAGGATCAGGAGCTGATAGATCAGCGCCACATGGATCTCGTCGGTGACACGGATAAAAGCGAGCCATTCCGGGATCCAGCCGGGATTCTGCATAAAAAGCAGCCACAGCGGTGTCAGAAATAAGGTCAGGAAAAAGATGACCGTGCGCGACAGGCGCAGATAGGTGCCGGTCAGCGGTGGAAAATAGTAGTCGTCGGCTTCCTCGATGATATCGAAAACAGAGGATGGCAGAATCATTGCGGATGGCGAATTGTCCACCAGAATGATGATATTTCCTTCCAGAATCGAGGCAGCGGAGGTATCCGGACGCTCTGAAAAACGAAATTTTGGGAACGGATTGAACCATTTGTGCGGATAAATACATTCGGCAAGGCTTTCCTGGTTCATCGAGAGGGCATCGACATGCACTTTTTGAATCCGGGTGCGGATGCGGTTTAAAAGTTCGGTGTCCACCCGGTTTTCCATGTAGCAGATGGCGATATCGGTGTGCGAACTTTCACCAATATTCATGATTTCCATCCGCAGCTTCGGATCGCGGATGCGCCGCCGGATCAGAGCCGTATTGAACACAAGCGTTTCGACAAAACCATCGCGTGAGCCGCGCAATACCTTATCCTTTTCAGGTTCGCTGACTCCGCGGGCGGGATAGGTGCGGCAGTCTATTGTGAGTGCCTGTGCATACCCGTCGATCAGAAGAAAAGGAACACCGGAGAGAAGCTGGATAATCAGCGCGTCCGAATCCGTTTCCAGCCCGATTTCGCCGTAGGCGAGGTAGAGGGCGGCAAAATCGTTTGCATTGTCAGGCATCTGGCGGTTTCAATGCTGCTCATCGCCTGCAGCACTTTTAAAAGCGTATCGTCCTTGGTAAAACCATCAATACAGTAGAGGCAGGCATCGCGCCCGCCGATCATCAGGTTCCGATCTACGACATCAAAACTGATGTCCGGTCGGAGCTTTTTTTGAAAAAAAGTCCGGTTATTTTCAATGGATGAAGAAATCTGCATCGTGTAAATCTCCTATCAGAGAAGCCAATATCAGTGACCGCGAAGGGACTGGAATGGGACAAAATGTTTACAGATGGAGTATGTGCGAAAAGGATAAAAATATACGAAATGAAGCAAATGGATAAAAATTCTCAAAATATGTTTTTTTAAAATTCATGACAAGCGAGGCAATATCAGTGAAAAAGGCGGAAAAATCGCTGCAAAATGAGACTTAACATGTGCTGAATGAAAAAAGAAATTTGCATGTTAGTTTTAGCAACTAAAAAACCAATGCTTTATTGAGAATAAAATTCGATTAAAAAATAGATAAAAATTCTCATTTTTAAACAGATTTAAATAATTGACAGATTTTATTGGATTAGTATATACTAACCTCCTCGGCCGCCTGAGTTAGGGATGCCTAATCCGGTGCGGAGGGTAAGATATTACAAAAGATTATATGGAGGAATATGTATGAAAGGTAAGGGAAGATCCCGGCAGGCAATTCTGGCAGCGGTGACCGTGTTAGCGGCGGCGCAGGCAGGTACTGCTTATGCTTCAACCGGACCGGCATCGGAGTCCGGAGTACAGACCGGCGCCTGGATTCAGGAAGGACAGGACTGGAAATATCAGGGAACGGACGGAACGCTCAAGACTGGATGGGTTAAGACCGAGAATGGCTGGTATTATCTGGATCCGCAGACCGGACGGATGATGACTGGATGGATCACCGTCGATGGACGCCGGTACTATATGAACACAACTGCCGATGGCGTGGAAGGACAGATGCGCCGCGGCTGGTGGAAGGACAATGCAGGAAAATGGTATTTCTTCAGCACTGCATCCGATGGAACGGAAGGTATGACCGTGACCGGATGGCAGTGGATTGATGGAAAATGCTATTATTTTGATAACTTGAGTGCAGAAAACTTTGGTCAGATGCACACCGAAGGCCGGACGCCGGACGGCTACAGCGTCAATGCGGATGGACAGTGGGTCAATGAAAATGGAGAGGTCCAGACCCGTGCGGATAGAGGTTACGCGAGCAGCCCGGCAGCAGACGGCAACGGAAGCAGCGTATCAGGAGGCGGTTCGGGGAATTCCGGCAGTTCCGGCGGCAGCCATTCGGGGGGCTCTGGAAGCAACAGTAATTCTGGAAATAACAGTAATTCCGGAAATAACAGTAATTCTGGAAATAACGGTAATTCCGGGAATGACGGAAATCAGAATGGCGGAAATGCCGGAGATAACGGAAACACTGAAAATCCAGACAAGCCGCAGATGGTTTCGCTGGTAGATGAGACGAAGACAAAGCTTACCGAAGTAAATTCCCTGGGCTGGTGGCTTCCGATCGCATTTGATGAGGGATACAATGCAGGCAATACGGTCGTTAAGGTCGATGGAAAAGATGTAACCAATCTTTTAACTCCGATCACAGATGACGGACGTATGGCAAAACTGGCGCTTCTTGGCACACCGGGCAAAGTAACCGTCAGCAGCAAAGAAGATGCGGCAAAGGAAGAGACGGTGGTTCTGAGCAATGAGAGCCAGGAAGATGCTGTATATGAGGAAAACGACGGCTATCTGCCTGAGAAGATTCTGACGCATGAGCCGGTTGCTTACTGGGACTATTATCTGACCAATTACGATGAAAACGGAAATGCTCGCATTTCTCCGAAAAAGACTACGTATAACTTGAATGAAGAGAAACAGACTCATCCGAGCTATTCGCCGGATGCGGTTCTTCCAAAAAATGGAAAAGCAGCCGTTACCATTCTGTTTAACTATAATACAGATGAGGAAAAAGAGTGGTTTGACGGCATCCGCAAACTGGAACTGGTTGAATACAATGAGCAGAAGAACACAATTAATTCGAGTCTCGTATTTGACAGTGAAAAGAATGTGGCGCACGGACAGGGACGCGTTGGACAGCTGACTATCCAGACAGGACAGAGCAATTTCTACAATAATGGACGTTATTATGTGCGGGTTGTATCGTCGGCGGGCGGTTCCGCGCTCGTTCCGATTCATGTTGTCAATGAGACAGTACCGACGCTGGAGCTTAAGGAAACACCACAGTCCGGAAAGAACCTCCATTTTGCAGTCAGCGATCTGGTATACGCAATTGAGACACCGATCGAGCGTGTGACACTGGAAGATCCGAGCGGAACAGTAAGCGACCTTAAGATGATCGATGACTGGTATCTCTACAGTCAGGATTTATTTGTTCTGTACAATGATAATACAGACCATCTGCCATACATGGGCAATTACAAGATCACTGTATATGCAAATGGTTTCCAGTCATTCTCCAAGAGCTTCAAGGTGAAAACGGGCGCAGAGCCGGTAAAAGAGAAGGAACAGACCAATGGTCAGAAAATGGCGTCATACGGATTCGACGGTATCAGCACTGCATCGACCGGTTCCGGCGGAAGCGGAAGCTCCAGCGGCAGCAGCTCAGGAAGCTATGCAATCTCTGCAAACCTGATTTTTGATTCAGATCTGCTTGTAAATGCACATCTCCTTGAACAGGCCAAGATGGAAAATGATGCGTCCAAGGCAGTGATGGAATGGTGGTACAATGCGATTCCGGATGCAGTCTATGATACTGGAGATGATGATTTCTTCAGATGGAAAGACTACGTAAATAAGAGCGAGAATCAGAAATACGAAGAGAACAGAATGCTTCCATTTGCAGATTACCGTGAAAATGGAGCACTGGATCCGAACCATCCGGCAACGGCAAAAGAGGTTCTCGAAGATGGTCTGCTCGGCGATATCCAGTACAATGGAAACTTCTCCCGTCAGGATGCACCGGCGATTACAGTTGTACAGAACAAAGAGGGCGATCCGGTAGTTCTGCAGACAGAGGATACAGAGTATATCGGGGCAGTTCAGGGTATCGTTGTCAATGGAAACTGGCAGGCACTCAGCAAGGATAAATATTCCATCGACAAAGAAGCTGGCACCATTACCATTAATGCGGATGTATTCAAGGCTGGTGAGGAGTACAAGCTGACTGTTGATGCAACGGGATATAAGAGCCAGAGTATTGCATTTACATACGATAAGGTGCTGGAGAGTGATCTGGCGCTGAAGGTTGATTATGCGGATACCAAAAATGCATTTTCAGCAAAGAAGACAGTAGATGGAAAAAATACATACTACTTTGCAGACGCTGAATTTACCGTTAATGGCAGCAAGGGAGATTTCCTGAAGAACCTGAAATCTGTTACCCTGCTTTCTGACGAGGAAGATGCGGTTGAGAGAAATATCTACACGAAAGGCGTGTCCAGCAGCAACGATGTTTACTATGAAGTATCCGGGGATGGCAAGAAGCTGATTCTTCACCAGGTTCAGCCGGGAACTTATAAACTGACACTTCGTTCGAATTACTATACGGAGGCGCTGAGATGTGAATTTGTGGTTGAGAAGGAAGAGGAAGAAATTCAGGAAGAGATGGCAGCTCCAGAAGTAGTGGAGTTCAGCAAACATAAAGCCAGTTGGTCATTTGATCCAGATTTTGGACGTGCTTCTTTTAAGGCTTCAAAGGGAACGAGTGTAAAAGATTACCTGGCTAAGATTACGTCCGTGAAGGTTGGAAATAAAGAGTATACGAAAGCTTACAGCCTTAGTTCGTATAAGCCTACATGGAAGATGTCAGATGCAGATGATCCATATAACAATGTACAGAATTTTGATTGCATCGATTTCACCTTAGACGGTTTCAGCACCGAAGAAAGCACCGATGTAACGATTCAGGCAGAAGGATATGAAGAGCTTACCTTTACAGTTACAAAGGATATGAAGTTAGCGGGTGACGAAGAGAAACTGCTTCCAGCACCGAAACTGACAGGCAGCACTACGTTGATACGGGAAAACCGCTGGTTCTGACTGGTGATGAAGAGTATCTGAAAGCAATTAAGTCTGTAAAAGTAACTGGCAATGATGAGGAGGAAGATGCTGCACTTGAATTTGCAGTAAATGGTACAACATTGACAATTCAGACAAGCGCACTGGATAGTGGTCTGAATGAGGTTGTGATCGAAGCAAAAGGTTACAAGAATCAGTCGATCACGGTTACAGTTGAGAGCCAGAAAGCAGATACAGAAATTGAGGTTTCCAGTGTTGTAAAAGAGAGTAGTTGGACAGGAGATTATTTACTGATTCGCTTCAATGGAGTTGAGGGAGAAAAGCTAAAAACCTTCTTAAAGGAGATTGATTCGGTTGAGGTAAATGGAAAATCGTATAGCAAGGCATTCAGTTCTGCGTTCCTTGGAAGTGGTGAGTTTGCACCGCATGCAACGGATACATCTCAGAGCATGATAATTACGATTGTTTAAAGGTTTCAGCGTCCGGACTGAGTAAAGAAGAGGAGAATGAAATTTCTATCTATACTAAGAATAACGTAACGATTGAGTGCAAACTTGATAAAAACTGGGAATTAATCAAGAAATCCCAAGTGCTTCTCGCCGACGAAGTTCTCCCAGATGAGATCGTCGCCACACCGGAGCAAACACCGGAAGAGCCGAAGACGAATGACGAAAACAAGGCAGATGTACCAGATGGCGATAATAAGAACGAGACAGACGATGCGAACAAGGCACCGGAAGTAGACGAGGACAAGAAAGCGGATTCGGACGAGTCCAAGGATACTTCGGATGAGAAGAAAGACGAAACTTCAGATAAAGGCGATGCTGACAAGGATGATTCGAAAGATGAATCCGGCGAAACTGGTGACGATTCCAAGAAGAATGAAACGGACGAATCTAAGGACAATGATTCCAAGAAGGATGAGACCGGTAACGTAAAAGATGATATTTCTGATAAGGAAGAATCCGACGGCGGTAAAGGCGATGCTTCTGAGAAAGAAGAGTCTGTTTCTGAAGAAGAGTAGTTGTATTTAAAGGAGTAAAAATTGAAACAGAAGTGGTGGATTTTATTAACCCTGCTGCTGTGTGGCTGCGGTGTTTCATCGCAGCCGGATCAAACGGGGGCGGTCCAGAATGACCGTCCTCGTTTATCTGCGTCTACGGAAGAGACGGCAGAAAATGTGGCAGTAGTAGAAAAAAACGAAAATTTAGAGAAAAATCCCTCAAATTCGAACCAGAATCCGGGAGAAGGGCAGAACTGGACGGTGTTTGCGATGGATACTGTGATGCAGTTTGACGCCTACGGCGGAAGCACGGATTTGCAGGAAAAAGTGAAACGGCGGGTGGAAGAGCTGGAAGGGGAGTTTTCGACAACGCAGGAAAACAGCGATATTTTTCATCTGAACCAGGAGAAAACAACGGAACTTTCAGCGGATACGCGTTATCTGATGCAGGAGGCGCTGGCACTGGGAGCGGAAACAGATGGTGCGCTCGATATTTCGATTTATCCGGTTGTGCAAAGCTGGGGATTTACAACGGGAAATTACCGGGTCCCCAGTGAGAGCGAGCGGGAAAGCCTGCTTAAATCGGTCGATTATCGTCTGGTCGGTTTAGAAGCAGATACGGCGTCGATCGAGCGGGAATGATGGTGGATCTAGGCGGTGTCGGAAAGGGATTTACCGGAGATGAGGTGGTAAAGACTATGAAGGAGGACGGCGTGACAAGCGCACTGTTCAGTCTTGGAGGCAATATCCAGACGATCGGAACAAAACCGGATGGCGAGAAATGGTATGTCGGCATCAAGGATCCGGAGAGCGACGGCTATCTGGGCGGAGTCAGGGTGCAGGATGAGGCGGTCATTACCTCCGGCGGCTATGAGCGCTATTTCACGGATGATGACGGAACAATTTACTGGCATATCATGGATCCGTCCACTGGGGCGTCGGCGCATAGCGGGCTGATTTCTGTGACAATCATCGGACCGTGCGGACTGCGCTGCGATGGGCTTTCGACCGCCCTGTTTGTCATGGGACGGGAAAAGGCAGCGGCACACTGGGCGGCGCATCAGGACTATGAGGCAGTCCTGGTTGACGAGGGCGGCACGATCTGGCTGACACCGGGCTTAAAAGACCGATTTATTCCGGTGGATCAGGGGGAGACGCGGGAGATTCGGATATTGTGATTCTGGAACAGAACTAGTATAATGAGCAGAGAAAAGTGCATGCGAGTCAGATTTACAATTTATAACGAAGAGGTCGAAAATACCGTGAATGATAGATTGAAAAAGAAGCTTCTTTGCTTTGAGCGCGCTCTCTCCACATTGGAAGGATACGAGGGCTGGATGATAGGCACAACTACACTTCATCTGGACTGGCAGCCCAAACAGGGGGAGAATGAGTTTTACCATACCAAATTAACTCCAGAAATCATCAAAAAAGGCCGCTCGGCAATCCGGGTCCGCATAGCGGCAGCGGAGGAGGAAAAGGAACGGGAAAATGAGGAGATGGAAGTGCTGCTGGTAAAACCGCGCCAGAGCGTCCTTGTCCCGGAAAAAGAGAAAATGCCGCTCATGAAAGCAATTACGGAACTGGGCAGTGAGGATGATGATACGCTGGTATTTAGCCGCAGCCAGATGGAAGAATATCTCCGGGAGGCGGCAGATACCAATCCGATCCATCAGGGAGAAGCGGCAGTTCTGCCGGGGTTTCTTGTTATGAATGCCTGCCTGCTTCGTCTGTGGAAGAAGGGCTGGATGAAGGGACAGACCGCTCTGGAAGTACGTTTTCTTGCCCCACTTCGTCCTGATGAGGAGGTATATCTGTCGGATTCGGGGCAGGAGGGAAGAAACGCGGTGTATCTGAGAACGAAGCAAGAGGGAAAGGAAATTCTTTCGATTACAGAAAAATAGGGATGCCGATGATAAAGTGGGTGCAGAGGAGCTATGGATGCATATGTAAACCATTTATAAAACAAGGTTGACAATCCTCTGAAATTCCGATATACTCTTTTCTAGCAAAGATTCTCTGTGTGTGATTCATAGGAAAATGCATTACACGGCTTAGAATTTTATCACTGAGGAGGTATATATAATGAGTTCAGAGACAAGTGCAGTGAACGTACACGGCGCATGGAGCGCGAAGCGGCTTACACTTTTGGCGATGATGCTGGCTCTTATCAGTGTGTCTTCGTATATTGCGATTCCGCTTCCGTTTTCGGATGCAAAGATCACAGCGCAGACGATGATTGTCAACCTGATCGGTCTGCTGATTGCACCACAGGATACCATTTTAGTTATGGCGAGCTGGCTGCTGTTAGGCTTATGCGGCGTGCCGGTATTCAGCGGCGGAAGCGCAGGACCGGGAAAACTGCTTGGACCGAGCGGCGGTTACTATATCGGATTTCTGGTTGTAGCGTTCCTGATTTCCCTGTTTTGCCGGAAATGGAAAAATGTTGCATTCCAGACAGCGTTCCTGATTGTAGTTGGTATTCCGGTGATTTACGCATTCGGTGCAGGCTGGATGAAACACGTGACCGGACAGCCGTGGGGTGCAGTTATCGTGCAGTCGATAATTCCGTTTATTCCGCTGGACATCGTTAAGTGTGTGGCAGCGGTAGCACTTGGAAAGGCGCTGAAGCGGACGGGCTTATTTGGAAATTAGATAGAAAATAAAGATGGGATGTGGTAGTGAACAGAATCAGCCTTTTAGTGCAGAAATGCAGCCAGGAGGCATGAGGAGTCCGTTGCCGCATCCCTTTAATTTTAATTAGGAATAGAAGAAAAACAGGAGAAAAGTATGAATCACGTATATATTCTGGGCGGTTTGCGCAGTTACATCGGGGTGAAAGATGGAATGTACCGTCATATCCCGGCGGAAAAGCTGGGGGCGGAGGTGCTGCGGGAGGTGGTTTCGCGATTTGAGCTTCCAACCGATGCGATCGACTATATAATAGGAGGAAATGCGGTCGGGGGAGGCGGCAATATCACGCGCCTGGCGGCACTTTCGGCAGGGCTTCCAGAGCGGATTCCGGCGGTTACTTTGGATCTGCAGTGCGGGTCGGCGCTGGAGGCGATCAGCGCGGCAGCAGCCAAGATTGAGAGCGGGATGGCGGATCTGGTCATTGCCGGGGGAATGGAGAGTTCTTCGGTACAGCCGTACCGCATGATGTCCCCGAACCATCCGGAGTATGACGGTGGAAAGGTGTATACGGTTGCACAGTTTGTGCCGGGAAAGCGCGGCGAGCAGGTTATGTTAGAGGGCGCGGAGGAGACTGCGATCCGGGAAAATGTCTCTAAGGAAGAGATGGACACCTGGGTGCTCCGGAGCCATAAGAGGGCGGCGCAGGCGCGCAAAGAGGGAATATTGGAGGATATAACGGTTTCCATCGACGGCAGCAGCCGGGATGAGGGAATCCGTCCGACAATGAGCCAGCGTCTGATCGACCGCCTGCCGTATCTGCTTCCAAATGGCACGAAAATCACGGCGGCAAATGCGTGCCTGATGCACGATGGCGCGGCATTTGTGGTACTTTGTTCGGAACGGTTTTTGCGGGAACAGGGACGGAAAGCAGAATGCCGTTTCCGGTTTGCTACAGCGATCGGGGATGATCCGATGATGAGCCCAAAATCAGCCGTCAGCGCTGCTAAGGCGATACTTGCAAAAACGGGGCATTCTTATCAGGAGATCGATGCTTTTGAGGTCAATGAAGCGTTTGCCGTTATTGATGTTCTATTTGAACGTGCATTTCCGGGGATTGAAGACCGTTATAATATCTGGGGCGGGGCACTTGCCTATGGGCATCCATATGGAGTCTCCGGCGCAATGATTCTGCTGCATCTGATGAAAGCACTGGAACATAAAAATGGGCATTTGGGAATGTGCTGCGTGGCAGCCGCCGGAGGGATCGGAAGCAGTATTCTGGTGGAGAAAGTAATGAAGTAGATGAAGACAGTGCTTGAATGATATAAAAAGTAAATGTGGTAAATTTAAAAGCTCAAATTGGTAAAAAGTTCTACATAAAAATAAGTAAAAGACAGGAATTAATCATGAAAGAAATACAGACACAACGTATAAATACATATCTGGATGCGCTCCGGGCATACCCGCCAGAGTGGGAAGCCTGATCACGGAGAAAGAGCGCTATACGTTCGGGGAGCTCATCGAGGCGGCAGAACGTGTAAGGAAACATCCGAAAGAGATAGAAGAAAAACAGGGAAAACGTCACATCCACTGGATCCAGGAACCGACGATCGCGCATCAGCTTATTCAGTTTCTGGCATATGGAGACGGAAATACGGTTCCGGTGATTGCACCGTCCGATGTAAAAATTTCCGATGAATTGCGTGACGTGACACCTCCGGAAGGGGCATATATGGGTGTGATGACGTCGGGAACCTCCGGTCGTCAGAAAGTATTGTTCCGCTCCTTTGAAAGCTGGCACGATTTTTTTAAGCTTCAGAATAAAATTTTCAAAATGGGAGAGGGAAGCATTACGTTTATGCAGGGAAGCCTGGCGTTTACGGGCAACCTGAACCTTTATATGGCGCAGCTTGCGTCCGGCGGAAGCGTCGTTGCGGCGGATTCCTTTGATCCGCGCCTCTGGAAGCGGATGATCGAGGCAGAACAGGCGACCTGCGTCTATCTGATTCCTGTCAAGCTGCGGGCGCTGCGGCGTATCTATGAGCGGGAACAGGCGGTCAATTATCGGATTATTTCTTTTGTCAGCGGCTCCCAGAGTATGGGCGGTGCGGAGGCAGTGCAGTTTAAAAAGGCATTTCCCGAAGCGGAGATTACATTGTATTATGGCGCCAGCGAGCTGAACTATATTACCTATATCCATGGAAGTGAGATGAAAGAAGATACGACGCTGGTTGGCCGTGCATTTCCAGAGGTGGATGTCTGGATTGAAAACGACCATTTTCATGTAAAAACGCGGTATGGAATCCTTGGAATTGGAAATGACGCGGTGATTGGGGACTGCGGTCACACAGATGCAGAGGGACTCTTCTATTTTGATGGGCGGGATGATGATATCTGCAACATAAATGGGAGAAAAGTGTCATCCCTCCGGATCGAAGAGGCGGTGCGGACATTTCCGGGAGTGGCAGAGACGGCAGTGAAGGCAGTCCATGAGCATGGGCGCGATTATCTGAAAGTGTGGATTGTGTGGGAGAAAGAAGCTGAAAGGGAAGAAATTGCCGGAAGTGACAGCGAAAAAAGTGGTTGTATCAATATGGCAATTCGGGAATTTTTGGCAGAAAGACTGGCAGATTATGAGATTCCACGCGAATTTGTCTTTCTAAAGGAGTTTCCAAAGACTGAAAGTGGAAAGATTCGTAAAAAAGAACTGTGAAAATTGCTTTTTCTTGTCAAAAAAGAAAATAGCTTATTGTGCAAAATGACAAAAGGAAGACATAGGGGCAGCTTATGGAGATGCACTGATGGCAGCGATTGGAGTCGGATTCTACCAAGGTTTTTCAGATTTGCGCCAAGTAATCCAAAAGAAATGTATTTATAAGCCGGATTTAGAGAGGCATGAGTTATACAAGCCGTTTAGAAAGCTATTTGATGAATTATATAGGTGTAATCAGGAAATATTACATAGTTTATCTAAGCATAACAAGTAAATAAAAGATATGAAAAGGCTTTTTGACTGTAATCATTGATATTACAATTGAAAAGCTTTTTCATTTATAGGTTCCCGATAATGTGTAAAAATGAAATTCAATCAACCGGGCAGAATATATGTTCGAAATTCCGCACTTTCCTTGCAATGAAAACTGTGCTATGGTATACTGAAAAGAAGATTTGGAGGCATTTTGAAGCGTTCTTTTTTTAGTTTGAACCAGATCTTGAACCAGTGAGAAAAGAAAGGAATTTACCGTGATTTCGTATGTAAAAGGCATCCTGGCGGAGAAGGCAAAGGACCGTATCGTGGTCGAGTCCGGCATGATGGGGATCGGGATTTTTGTCCCGATGTCGGTGCTGGAAGTTTTACCGCCGCTCGGGGAAGAGGTAAAGATATATACGCACCTGCAGGTGCGGGAGGATGATATGAGCCTGTACGGCTTTTTAAGCCGTTCGGATCTGGAGATGTTCCGCCAGCTTCTGGGGGTCAACGGCATTGGTCCGAAGGGGGCACTTGGCATCTTGTCGGCGCTGCGTCCGGAGGATCTGCGTCTTGCGGTTATGACTGGGGATGCGAAGGCGATCTCCCGTGCACCGGGCGTTGGGGCAAAGACGGCACAGCGGATCATTCTCGATTTGAAGGATAAAGTACAGGCAGAGGATCTGCTGACACCGCTGTTAGATGGCAGTGCGGCGGTTTCGCCGGCTGCGGAAAACGGGCTTTCAGGCAATGCGGTGAAGGAAGCCGTGGAGGCGCTGGTGGCGCTGGGATATACGAATGCCGAGGCGGTGAAGGCGGTCAAGAGCGCCAATGTGACGGAAGAGATGGATTCCGAGGCGGTATTGAAGGCATCGCTGAAATATCTGGCGTTTTTGTAAAACAACCTATGTGTCGGACATTCGAAATTGCTGGATCATAAAAAATAGTGGTGCTTGTGCGTCAGATGAAAATTTGGAATGTGTGGCAGATATGAGAAAATGGAACTGTCATGGCTTAATTGAATGAGAGAGAAAAACAGGAAAGACAGGAAACAAGTATGAGCAGAAGGACGATTACAACCGAGGTGACGGAGGAGGATAAGCGGATTGAGGGAAGTCTCCGCCCGCAGACCTTAGACGAATATATCGGTCAGGAGCGGATCAAATCGACGTTAAAGGTATTTATCCATGCGGCGAAATCCCGCGGCGAGGCGCTTGACCATGTTCTTTTCTATGGACCGCCGGGACTGGGAAAGACGACACTTAGCGGCATTATCGCCAATGAGATGGGAACCCGTATGAAGGTTACCTCCGGTCCGGCAATCGAGAAACCAGGGGAGATTGCGGCGATTCTCAACGGGCTTCAGGAGGGAGACGTCCTCTTTGTGGATGAGATTCACCGCTTAAACCGCCAGGTGGAAGAGGTGCTTTATCCGGCGATGGAAGACTATGCGATCGATATCATGTTGGGAAAAGATTCGACGGCGCGCTCGATTCGTCTGGATCTGCCGAAATTTACGCTGGTAGGCGCGACGACACGCGCGGGGCTTCTGACGGCGCCGCTGCGCGACCGCTTCGGCATCGTGCAGAAGATGGATTTTTATACGCCTGAAGAGCTGCAGACGATTGTCCTGCGGACGGCGGGAGTTCTGGATGTGGAGATTGATAAGACGGGGGCCTATGAGATTGCGAGACGTTCGAGAGGAACGCCGCGTCTGGCAAACCGCCTGTTAAAACGTGTGAGGGACTTTGCACAGGTCAAGTACAACGGCGTGATTACGAAAGAAGTCGCGGATTTTGCACTGGATATCCTTGATGTGGACAAGCTGGGACTTGACAACAACGACCGTGCGATCTTACATATGATTATCGACAAGTTTTCCGGCGGTCCGGTCGGACTGGAGACGCTGGCGGCAGCGCTGGGCGAGGATGCTGGGACACTGGAAGATGTGTATGAACCGTATCTTCTGATGAACGGTCTGCTCAACCGGACTCCGCGTGGACGGATGGCGACCGAAGCAGCGTATCGGCATCTCGGGTATGCCTGGAATCAAGTAAAAAACGGTATTTCTGAGATTTGATATTTGATTGATTTGAAGGTGGTATTTCTGTGTGGGTGACGTGACAACGTCGAACCATATTTATTAATAGATAGAAAGAAGAGAATGCGATGGCAAAACAGTATATAGATGTATTAATTGATGGAAAAGTGTATAGCCTGGGCGGCAGTGAGACGGAAGGATATGTACAGCAGATTGCCACGTATCTGAATGGGAAGATTTTCCAGCTCAAGGCGCAGCCGGGATTTTTGAAAATGCCGGAAGACTACCAGAGTATTATGACTTATCTGAATCTGGCGGATGATTATTTTAAAGAAAAAGAGAGTGCGAAGCACTTGCATCCGACAAAGAGAGCATGGAAAAAGAGACATACCGTCTGAAACATGAGATGGTCAGCACCCAGATGAAACTCGAGAGTCTCCGCAATGAGCGCACCGTCAGCGAGGAAGAACTGGAGACGGCAAAGAAGGCGGCAAAAGAGGCAGCTGAGCAGGCGGAAGCTGCTAAAAATGAGGTACAGGCACAGATCGAGCGTGTGAAAAAAGAAGCGCAGGAGCAGATCGAGGCTGTGAAGAAAACAGCACAGGAACAGGTTGAGTCTGCAAGAAAAGAAGCGCAGGAGCAGATTGAACGTGCGAAGAGAGAGGTACAGGATCGCGTGGAATCCGCGGAAAAAGCAGCACAGGATCGCGCTGCCAGGGCGGAGCAGACAGCCCGGGAGCAGGCAGAAGCTGCAAAGAAAGAGGCATTGGAACAGATTGCGGATGCAAAGAAGGAAGCAAACGATTTCCGTGGAGAAGCAGAGGTTTGGAAACAGGAGGCAGAAGATCAGCGTCTGGCGGTCGAGTCATCCCAGAGTGAAATCGCTTCTTTGCAGGACAAGCTGGAGATTTTCAAACAACAGCTTGAAGAAGCAAGACAGGCGGCGACAGCTGTGCAGACGGAAAAATCGCAGCTGGAAGCACGTCTGATGCAGACGGAACAGGAAAAACAAAGTGTAAAAGAGCAGCTGAGCCAGCTGGAGCAGGAAAAACAGACGATAAAGAAAGATCTGGAAGAGAGCCTCCAGGAGGCAGGGGCAGCACGTGAGGAACTGGCAGCTGTCCGTCAGGCACAGGTGGAGGCATATATGAAGCGGAAGCCATTTCCCAAGAGACAGGGAACGGTGGAACTGAAAGATGCAATTCTGCGGTTATAATGGGTGAAATGATATGAAAAAAAAGGTGGAAATTCTGGCACCGGCGGGTTCCTTCGATAGCATGAAAGCAGCGGTTGCTGCGGGGGCGGACGCAGTCTATATGGGCGGCAGCCGTTTCGGAGCCAGGGCATATGCGGAAAATCCGGATGAAACGGGGATGCTGGAAGCGATCAACTACGTGCATCTGCATGGGTGCCAGCTTTATATGACGGTCAATACGCTGGTAAAGGAAGACGAGATGGATGACTTATACGACTATCTGCTTCCGTATTACCAGGCGGGACTGGATGCCGTGATCGTGCAGGACATGGGCGTATTTTCTTATATCCGGGAGCATTTTCCGGATTTGCCGGTTCATGCGAGCACACAGATGACGATTACCGGACCGGAGGGCGCGGCGCTTATGACGAGAATGGGCGCGGTCCGCATCGTTACAGCGCGTGAACTTTCATTGGAAGAGATACGCCGCATTTATCAGGAGACGGGCGTGGAGATAGAGAGCTTTGTTCACGGGGCTCTCTGTTACTGTTATTCGGGACAATGCCTGTTCAGCAGCCTGATCGGCGGCAGAAGCGGCAACCGGGGACGATGCGCTCAGACCTGCCGGCTTCCGTTTGATGTCCTTCGGCGGCTGGATGAGAACAACCCGAATGAAAACAAAAACAAAAAGAAAGAAAATGGCGTGTTAAATCCGGGCGATTCCAAGTATGTGCTCAGTCTCAAGGATCTTTGTACGCTGGATATTTTGCCGGATATTCTGGAAGCAGGCGTTTATTCCTTGAAAATCGAGGGGCGCATGAAGAGTCCGCGCTATACGGCAGGCGTGGTGCGCCTGTACCGGAAATATGTAGATTTATATTTAAAGAATGGCAGAAAAGGTTACCGGGTTGACCCGAAAGACCGGAAGGAGCTGCTGGATCTGTTTGACCGCGGCGGTCAGACGTTAGGCTATTATACCGAGCACAATGGACGCGATATGGTGGTCTGCCATGAAAAACCGGCATTCCGCCAGGAAAACCGGGAACTTTACCAGTATCTGGACAAAACGTATGTGGAAGCAGAGGTAAAAGAACCGGTTCAGGGGTTTGCGCGTGTCTGTGAAGGCGAACCGCTGCAGCTGACGCTTCAATACGAAGATCCGCTGACGGGAGAAAGCCGGATGGCAGGCGGAATCGGAGCAGTTGTCCAAACGGCAGTGAAACAGCCGATGAGCAAGGAACGGATTGAGAAACAGCTCGGAAAAACGGGAAATACGCCGTATTATTTTGAAAATCTGGAAGTGGAGACAGGCGGCAGCCCCTTTGTGCCGGTGCAGGAGTTAAATGAACTCCGCCGCTCTGCGTTTGAGCAGCTGACCGAGGAGATACTGCGTCCATACCGCCGGGAGATACCGGAAAATAGGGCGTGCGGGACAGGAAAAGGGTGGCAAAATCCGGAAGAAAATAACCAGACAGGTTCGGAATCAGAAAAAACCAGCCCGGCTCAGGACGTTGAACTCACAGCAGATTTACCTGTACAAAGCCAGGAAACGCTGTTTGAGAATAAAAAAGGGAATAAAACAGCTCTGTACCACATCCACGTTTCGGTCGAACACCCGGCACAGTTAAAAGTGGCGTTATCCGTACCGGAAGTCGGCGCCATCTATCTGGATAGCGCTGAATTTGGCGCCGAACAGTGGAACGAATGGGTATCGCGCTGCCATGAGGCAGACAAGCAGTGTCTTTTGGTAATGCCGCATATTTTCCGCGATCGGGCAAAGGAATATTTTGAAACACATCGTTCCAGGCTGGAATCGGCGGGATTTGACGGTCTTGTCATCCGGGCATGGGAAGAGCTGGAACTGGTGCGCGAGTGGAAGATTTCCATCCCGCTTGTGATGGATTATGGTATTTATACGATGAATCACCGGGCGGAGGATTTTGTGCGGGAGATGGCGCCGGAGCTTTCGATGCGTTTTACCCTTCCGGTCGAGCTCAACAGCCGGGAGTTGGAGGCGCGCGACAGCCGGGAACGGGAACTTCTCGTATATGGTTCGATCCCGGTCATGGTAACCGCCCAGTGCATCCGGAAAACAGTGGAAGGATGCAGTAAATGTCCGGAATATCTGTATCTGCGGGATCGCAAAAAGAAGGTATTTCCGGTAAGGAACCAGTGCCGTTTCTGCTGCAATACGATCTACAATTCCAGCCCCCTGTCGCTTTTGAAGGATAAAAAGCAGATAGACCGCCTGCAGCCGGAGGTGCTGCGTCTGGCATTTACGTCGGAGAGTGCGGCACAGACCGGGGAAGTGCTGGATGCCTACGTGAAGACCTTCCTCCATCAGGAACCGGTGGAGCTGGAGGGCGAATTTACAAGAGGTCATTTTAAGAGGGGCGTAGAGTAGCGTGTGTACCGGGAATCCTCCGGGTACACATGAAAAGGAGGATCACCATGATAAATCTTGTGACAACGATGTCCAGGTATCTGATGATATTGCTGATACTGATTTATACATATTATAATTTCCGCTTTTTTTCACTGCCGGATGACGAGTCGAAACTCCGGCTCTGCCGTCTGCAGAATGTACCGCTGTTTTTGATATTTCTTCTGTCGGGTACAATCATTTATCTACAAACCGAGGATGAGGCAGTTGTGCTGTTTTTCGGCGCGCAGCTTGTCTTTTTTGTCCTGTACCAGCTCTTATACCGGTTGTTTTACCGGAATGCGTCGAGACTGTTGCTGAACAACACGTGTATGCTTCTGTGCACCAGTTTTATCATGCTGACGCGCATCTCGATGGACAAGGCGGTCCGCCAGTTTATCATCATGGCAGTTGCGGCGGTTATCACAATGATTATACCATATGTGATAGATAGAACCTGGCAGCTCGCTAAGATACCGTGGGTGTACGGCCTGATAGGTCTGGCGCTGCTGCTGGTTGTCTGTGTGATCGGCAATACCAGCTTCGGCGCGCAGCTTTCGATCAGTATCGGCGGATTTTCGTTCCAGCCGTCCGAGTTTGTTAAGATCAGCTTTGTATTCTTCGTGGCGACGATGTTTTACCGCTCAACGGAGTTTAAAAATGTGGCGATCACGACCGGCGTGGCGGCGGCGCACGTGTTGATTCTGGTGTTATCCAAGGATCTGGGAAGCGCGCTGATTTTTTTCCTCGCCTATGTCCTGATGCTGTTTATTGCAACCTCCAACTGGCTGTATCTGGCAGGCGGTCTTGGAAGCGGCTGTGCGGCTGCGATGCTGGCGTATAAGCTGTTTTCGCATGTGCGTGTCCGCGTGGAAGCATGGCAGGATCCGTGGAGTGACATCGCAGGAAAAGGATATCAGGTTACGCAGGCGCTCTTTGCGATCGGCACAGGCGGCTGGTTTGGCATGGGACTTTACCAGGGGATGCCGAAGAAGATCCCGGTTGTCGAGAAGGACTTCATTTTCGCGGCGATCTCGGAGGAGCTGGGCGGCATCTATGCGCTCTGTATTCTCCTGATCTGTCTGGGCTGCTTCATGCAGTTTATGCTGATTGCGACCCGGATGCAGGCATTATTTTACAAGCTGATCGCGTTTGGTCTGGGAATTGAGTATGTGGTGCAGGTGTTCCTGACGATCGGCGGCGTGACCAAGTTTATCCCGTCCACCGGTGTGACGCTGCCACTTGTCAGCTACGGAGGCAGTTCGATTCTCAGCACATTTATCCTGTTTGGCGTGATACAGGGACTATATGTCCTGAAACGGAATGAGGAAGAAGAGGAGGAGCAGCAGTTTGATGAGGCAGAAGGATGAAATGGAAAGAACTGAAAATGCGAGAGCGCGTTCAAACCGTCATATTCTGTGGCTGACCTATGGGATTGCGGCGCTCTTTATCGCGATGGCCGTTTATTTTGGCTGGTTTATCCAGTTTAAGAGTGAAAATGTGATCGGCAGCTCTTATAATGCGAGACTCGATCTCCTCTCAGACCGGGTGACCCGCGGTTCGATTATGAGCAATGATAAAACGGTGCTGGCGCAGACGAACGTTGCAAGTGACGGAAGCGAGAAACGCTATTATCCGTATGATTATCTGTTTGTTCATTCGGTCGGATATTCTGGCAAAAATGGAAAAACAGGTCTGGAGTCGCTGGCGAATTTCTACCTGCTTTCCTCCCATGTGAATCTGATTGAGAAAACGATCAATGAATTTCAGGGGAAGAAAAATCTGGGCGACAATGTGATTACGACGCTCGATGTGGATCTGCAGCAGACGGCATCCGACGCGATCGGAAAACACCGGGGTGCGGTGATCGTCATGGAACCGGATACGGGAAAGATTTTAACGATGGTTTCCCAGCCGAATTTCAATGCGAATCTCGTCGATGAGCGCTGGGCAGAGTTGATATCGCCGGACAATACGAAGGCGCAGTTAGTCAACCGCGCGACGCAGGGCTTATATCCGCCGGGATCGACGTTCAAGATGCTGACGGTGCTGGAATATATGAAAGAGAACCCGAATACCTGGCAGGACTATGTGTATAATTGTAATGGCTCTTACCAGAATGGCGATTATACGATTAAATGTTACCACGGGACCGCACACGGGGCGCAGAACCTGATTCAGGCATTTGCCAATTCCTGCAACGGTGCGTTTGCGGAGATTGGAATGCAGATTAATTCAGAAAAATTCCGGGCGCTGGCAAATCAGATGCTCTTTAATTCGGAGCTTCCGTACACACTTCCGTACAACCAGAGCACGTTTTCGCTCGACGGCAGTTCGGATGACTGGGAAAAGCTTCAGACTGCGATCGGACAGGGAAAAACCCAGATTACGCCGCTGCATAACCTGATGATCGTATCGGCGATCGCCAACGGCGGCACGCTGATGAAGCCATATATGATCGATCATGTTGAAAATGTGGGTGGTCAGACGGTCAAGAAGTTCCTTCCGTCCGCCTATGGAACCCTGATGTCTGCGAATGACGCACAGTTTCTGACCCATCTCATGAGCCAGGTGGTCGAGATTGGTACGGGTTCCGCGATGCGGGGGGCATCCTATACGGTGGCCGGAAAAACCGGTTCCGCCGAGTTTGAGACAGGTAAGGAGACACATTCCTGGTTTGTCGGTTTCGCTCCGGCAGACAAGCCGAAGGTGGCGATCTGCGTGCTGGCAGAAGAGTCCGGTTCCGGCGGTGCGGTCGCTGCGCCGATCGCAAGACAGGTGCTGGATCGGTATTTTGCGAAATATGGGCAGTAGGACAAAAGAAAAGGGCAGGAAAGCGATTTGAAGCTTTTCCTGCCCTTTTTGTCTCAAATATGCATAGTCACATTTTATTTACACAGCCGTTCCAGATCCCCATAGAATCCCGGATAGGAGATGTTCACGCAGTCTGCATCCAGAATTTCGGTCTCGCCGGAAGCGCCGAGTGCGGCAACGGCGAAGGTCATGGCGATGCGGTGATCCTTCTTGCTGTCGATCACAGCACCGTGCAGCGGCTTGCCGCCGTGGATGATCATGCCATCCTCGGTCTCGGTCACATCCGCGCCCATAGCGGTTAAATTCTCTACCATGACAGCAATGCGGTTTGACTCTTTTACCTTCAGTTCCGCGGCATCGCGTATGACGGTGGTTCCCTCGGCATAGCACGCCATCGCAGCGATCACCGGAAGCTCGTCGATGAGAGTCGGGATGATCGCACCCTCGATTGCGGTTCCAGTCAGCTTACCGGAGCGGACGAGCAGGTCGGCGGTCGGTTCGCCGGAGGCGGTGTTTACATTGAGAAGTTCGACGTCCGCGTTCATCGCCTTGCAGACGCGCAGGATGCCGTCGCGGGTCGGGTTGATACCGACATTTTTAATTAAGATTTCTGAATCCGGTACGATGAGTCCGGCTGCGATAAAGAAGGCAGCGGAGGAGATATCGCCCGGAACCAGAATTTTCTGTCCATAGAGCTGTTTTGCCGGCTGTAAAATCGCGGTGGTTCCTTCTGTGTGGATGTCTGCGCCGAATGCGGACAGCATCCGTTCACTGTGATCGCGGGAAATGTACGGTTCGGTCACGCGGGTTTCTCCGTCGGCATACAGACCTGCCAGCAGAATCGAGGATTTGACCTGGGCGGAGGCAACCGGAGAATTATAATGGATGCCGTGCAGCGGTGAGCCGGTGATATGGAGCGGCGCGCAGCCATTTCCATTGACACTCTCGATCTTTGCGCCCATCTGGGAGAGAGGATCGATGATGCGCTTCATCGGACGTTTCTGGATGGAAGCGTCGCCGGTCAGTGTTGTGTCAAATTTCTGGGCCGAGAGAATGCCGGAGATCAGGCGTGTTGTGGTGCCGCTGTTGCCGCAGTCTAAAACGGAGTCTGGGGCAGTCAGCCCGTGCAGCCCACGTCCGTGGACGAGAACGGTCTCGCCCTGATTTTCGATCGAGATTCCCATTTTGGAAAAACAGGAGATCGTGGAGAGACAGTCTGCGCCCTGCAGGAAGCCGTGGATTTCGGTCAGTCCGTCCGCAAGAGCGCCGAACATGACGCTGCGGTGGGAGATGGACTTGTCTCCCGGAACGGTGAGTTCGCCCCGGAGAGAAGATGTATGGGTAAATTTCATTGAGTTCATAGTTGTACCTGCCTAAACATTAATGTTGAAAGTTAAGTTTGAAACATACATTGCAGTCTACGCGAACAGCGTGTAATTGTATTTCTTCAAACGCGCCCACGCCGCTTCCATCGAAGCCTTGTCGTAGAAGCTGATCCGCAGCGCGCCCTCGCCATGCTCACGGTTGTGGCTGATGCCGATATTTTTGATACTGATTCCTTTACCAGAGAGGATCGAGGAAATGATGGAGATAGCACCTGGCTCGTCCACCACGTCGGCGGAGAAGGCGTATTCCGGCTGTATCGATCCTTTTGGAGTTTCTGCAAACGAATTCCGGTAGTCGCGGGAGGACTCAAACAGCTGGTAGATGGCTCTAGACTGGTGGTCGGACAGTTCTTCCCGCAATGTCGTCAGGGAATCAATGTAGCGATCCAGCACCTCAGTGATATTGCCTGTGTTCGTCATGCAGATCTGTTCCCACATGACCGGAGAAGAGGAGGCAATACGGGTGATATCCTTGAAACCTCCGGCAGCCAGCCGTTTCATCATCTGATCCTCGCTGTCGCAGTCGTGTACCAGGTTGACCAGGCTGGAGGCGATGAGGTGCGGCAGATGGCTGATCGCCGCGACAATGAAATCATGACGATGGTAATCCAGCACCAGGGGCAGCGCACCGATCGCCTTTGCCACCTCCACCATACGGTCGGTGTAGGAAGCCGGGGTGTGCGGCGTCGGGGTAATGATATAGTACGCATTTTCCAGCAAATGGTCGGTTGAACTCTCGTAGCCGGTCTTTTCCGAGCCAGCCATCGGGTGTCCGCCGACGAAGCAGCTTTCCATGCCAAGCGCGGCAACGGTCTCATGAATGCTGGTCTTGGTGCTTCCGACGTCAGTCACAACCGCGCCTTCCTTTAAGAACGGCCGGATCTGGCGCAGATAGGATTCATTAAATTCAACCGGTGTGCACAGGAAAATGATGTCGCACTCGCTTAAATGCTCGTCCACGCCGTCCAGAATCAGGTCAACAATGCCGTCTGCATGTGCCTGTTCCAATTTTTCGCGGGTCCGCATATAAGCCATGATCTGAATATCCGGGGCGCTGCGTTTCAAACCTCTGGCGATAGAGCCGCCGATCAGACCGAGTCCGATGAAACCGGCGGTAAGATGATTAATCGGTGTATTCATAGCAATTACGCTCTCTTTCATAGGTAGTATAGTAAAAAATGAAACTAGAAATTATTGTAGAATAGAACAAGTCACTTGTCAACGATTTTACGCGTTGAAGTGAAAAAGAAATTTTTTTACATCTGTTTATTACTAAATTTGCGAAAATGCGATTGATTTCACCGCCTTTGAACAGGGAAATTGTCGCATTTTCAATGCTTTTCAAAATAAAACGAATAAATTTTGTATAAAGGTGTTGTTTTGCTTGAAATTTTCTCTATTTTCTTGTACAATATGAACAGAGGTTAAAATACAAGAAAAAAACATCAAAATAAATAGACGGGAGGACTTAACTATGAACGTGTATGGGACAAAACAAATCCGCAATGTAGTGTTACTGGGGCACGGCGGTGCCGGCAAGACAACGGTAGCAGAGGCGCTGGCACTGGTAACAGGTACTACCAAGAGAATGGGAAAAGTTCCGGAAGGAACCACCATCAGCGATTATGATAAAGAAGAAATCAAGAGACAGTTCTCTATCTCCACCACGCTGATTCCGTTGGAGTATCAGGGAGAAGATGGACCGATCAAGATTAACCTGTTAGATACCCCTGGCTATTTTGATTTTGTGGGAGAAGTAGAGGAAGCTATCAGTGTAGCAGATGCAGCAATCATCGTTGTAAACTGCAAGGCTGGCATCGAAGTCGGAACCGAGAAGGCATGGGAACTCTGTGAAGAGTACAACCTGCCGCGCCTGTTCTTCGTTACCAACATGGATGACGATCAGGCAAGCTTCCGTGAGCTGATCTTAAAACTGGAGAAACAGTTTGGCCGTAAGATCGCGCCGTTCCAGGTGCCGATCCGTGAAAATGAAAAATTTGTCGGCTTTGTCAATGCGGTAAAGATGGAAGGCCGCCGTTTCACCCATTTAAGCGAATATGAGAAATGCGAGATTCCGGAGTACACCAAGAAGAACCTCGGCATCATCCGTGATGCGCTGATCGAGGCAGTGGCAGAGACGAGTGAAGAATATATGGAGCGCTATTTCTCCGGTGAAGAATTTACACAGGAAGAGATCGCACAGGCGCTGCGCGAGCACGTAAGTGAGGGCAACATCGTTCCGGTTATGATGGGTTCCGGCATCAATGCACAGGGCTTCGCATATTTGCTGCAGGCGATCGATAAATACTTCCCGTCACCGGACAAGTTCGAGTGTGTCGGTGTCGATGTATCGACCGCAGAGCGCTTTACCGCTAAATATAATGACGATGTATCCCTGTCGGCACGTGTTTTCAAGACTGTGGTTGACCCGTTCATCGGCAAATACTCCCTGATGAAGATTTGTACCGGTACCTTAAAACCAGATACCGTTATCTACAATGTAAACAAAGATGCTGAAGAGAAAGTTCAGAAAGTATATGTTCTCCGCGGCAAGGATGTCATCGAGGTTCCGGAATTAAAGGCGGGCGATATCGGCGCGGTTGCCAAATTAAACGTTACTCAGACCGGCGATACCATCGCAGTCCGCACGGCTCCGATTGTATACCACAAACCGAAGATTTCTACCCCGTATACCTACATGGCATACGCAGCTAAGACCAAAGGCGATGAGGACAAGATCTCCAGTGCACTGGCGAAGATGATGGACGAAGATCTGACACTCAGAAGCGTCAGCGATACCGAGAACCGTCAGACCTTACTTTACGGCATCGGCGAGCAGCAGCTCGAAGTCGTTGTCAGCAAGCTGCAGGCAAGATATAAAGTAGACATTGTGCTCAGCAAACCGAAATTTGCATTCCGCGAGACACTTCGCAAGAAAGTAGAGGCACAGGGCAAATATAAGAAACAGTCTGGTGGACATGGACAGTACGGCGATGTTAAGATGTCCTTCGAGCCGTCCGGCGATCTGGAGACACCATATGTATTTGAAGAGAAGGTATTTGGCGGTGCCGTTCCAAAGAACTACTTCCCGGCAGTTGAGAAAGGTATTCAGGAATGCGTACAGAAGGGTCCGTTGGCTGGATATCCGGTTGTTGGTGTGAAAGCAACCCTGTTAGATGGTTCCTATCATCCGGTTGACTCCTCCGAGATGGCATTCAAGATGGCAGCGACGCTGGCATTCAAGAAAGCGTTCATGGAAGCGAATCCAGTTCTCCTTGAGCCGATCGCATCTCTGAAAGTAACCGTTCCGGATAAATTCACCGGCGACGTTATGGGCGATCTGAACCGCAGAAGAGGTCGTGTTCTCGGTATGAACTCCAACCATCACGGCAAACAGATCATCGAGGCAGATATCCCGATGTCCGAGCTGTTTGGTTATAACACCGATCTTCGTTCCATGACCGGCGGTATCGGCGAATTCTCCTATGAGTTCAGCCGCTATGAGCAGGCTCCGGGCGATGTACAGAAGAGAGAAGTGGAGGCGAGAGCGGCAGAAGCTGAATAATGGCAGATGAAGTGCTTACCGTTTCGGTCAAAAATATGATATTCTTATATAAATAAGCAGAAAACCGCCGCAGGCGGCTGAGTGGATCGATACCGATTCATCAAGGCTGTCAGCGGCGGCTTTCTCTTTCTGGAAGGTCTTTCGGATCGATATGGTTATAGGCTGTGCTTGAATTGAACAAAGCGCTGCGAATGTTATCGATGGGACAGGCGAGAAGTTAAGGCAGTGAATGCGGATGCCAAATTGCTACGAATTGCGTTCTTTTGCAATTTTCAAAAAGAAGGCTATAAATTGTAAGAAAATAGAAAAGACTACCCACCTGTAAAAAGGTATAATGTTGCAAAGAGAACAACTTATACAGACAGGTGGGTGGCCTTTTTATGATAGAGAAAAATGAGAAAAGCGGGGAACTCATGGAAGTAAAAGAACAGGCAAAAACAGTTCGGAAACACCCGGAGCGGATGATCGTGCGTATCTGGCTGGTGCTGGCGCTTATTTGTCTGCTGGCGGGTCTGATCGCCCAGTATACGTTCCGGCTGAAAGAACCGCTGTTTCTGCACTACAGCCAGTCGGCTTATCTGGGCTGTGGGCTGGACGGAGTAGAAACTTCGGAGGATGGAATCGTTTCATCTGTGTCAAGTGAGGCGCTTGAAGAAGAAAGTACCGATTCCGATGTGAAAGTTGGAGTTTTAGACGAAGGTGTGAAAGACCTGAATGCGAATATGGAATTGGAGAATACAGTGTCCTTATATGCGCTCGGGGAAGAAAGTGTGGATGAGACAGATGAAACTTCGGATGTATGGTATACACAGGTAAATTTTGCCTATCTGACGGATGTGACGGATGAGATCTGTGTGAGAGAAATTCGTTTTTCAGAGTTGCCTGAACTTCAAATGCAGGAAATGCGGGAGACAGTCCAGTCAGCGGGACAGTATGCGCTTCATCGCCTGGATGCTACGCTTTCGATTGAAGATCCGCAGCATAACGGGATCAGTCAGTGGAGAATCCTGACGCGGGCGCAGGTGCTCTATTCAGATGGAAACACAGCGGACGTAAAAATTGGTAATCTGGTACTGATTGCAAATCCGGAGGGCGGGAGCGCCCTGGAAAATCCAAGTTCCAGCGCCAATTCAGATGGAACGGCCACACAGGTTTACACCGTTCAGAAAGATGGAACCATCGAAGTAAAAGGCTGCATTGCGTCAGCCGGGGAGATGGAAAATTTTTCGATGACCTTAAATGGAGAGCCTATCCCAGCCCAAAAAGAAGGGGAAGAGCCGAAACGGCTGACAGTAAAAACGGGTGATGTGCTGACGTTCCAGAGCCATTGGATTGGCAAAGAGGAAGACCAGTCGCCGCAGGTATTTCATTCAGGAGTTGCAGTGCTTTCATATATCGGCAAAGATGGCGGGGAGCAGGTTCTTTCATTTGAAAATGAATACAGGAAGAGAAGGGAGCTTCGCTTTATTGATGTGTGGAAATATCTGCTGAAAGAGGAGGCATTTAAGTGAAAACGGGAGATCATAAGATTTTAGCCGGTCTGATTCTTGCTTCGATTCATATTAATCTGTTCCATGTGATGCTGCTGCCGCCCTGCATCGGGTTCCTGATTTTATATGTCGGGATTCTCCAGAAAGAGCGGCAGGCTGGATTTTTCCAGATGGATGTAAAAGAGATGAGAGTGTACCGGGCAGCAGGGGCGGCGCTTGTGCTGGTGACTGCTTTTTCTAGCTTCCTGTCCATGTTCTGGAGGCGGCCGGACGGAACCATCTGGTCGCTGATTCCGTGTATGCTGGAATATGTGGTGCTCTATGGACTGATGGAAAGCTACACCGCAGGTTCGCCCAGACATTCCTATCACTCCGAACTGTGCTGTGGATATGCTATGGTAATGGGAGCAGCACTGTGTGGGTACGCAGTCAGCCTGATTCTGCATATCGCGCTGTGGCAGCTCTTTGCGTCTATGATTATTTTGGTCTGCCGGTTTATGGTGGTTATGGTTGTTATAGGGGCGAAGAAAGAGGCATAAAAAATAAAAAGCCGTAATCAGATATACTCGCCCATGGGATTAAACTCATGAGCGAAAGTATAAGGTTACGGCTTTTCTATGTTGAAAATTCTGGTTTTCAAATAATCAAAGATAACATGGAATGTTGATGTTTCGGTTCCGATGTATCTTTCCAATTTTTATTTAAAATTCTCCTCCGCATACCGGCGCAGCTCATCACGGAAATCCGGGTGTGCGATGGCGATCATGGCATCCGCTCGTTCTTTTAAGGTAAGCCCGGTCAGTTTTGCGATACCGTACTCGGTCGCCACGTACTGAATCATGGTACGCGGTGCAGATACGGTGCTGCCGCCCGGAATGAACGGTACGATGTTGGATTTTAAGGAGCCATCTTTTTTCTTGTGGGTGGAAGCAAGGCAGATAAAGCCCTTGCCTCCCTCGGAGCGGAATGCGCCCTCCAGGAAATCCATCTGTCCGCCGATACCGGAGAGCTGTCGGGTGCCGGCAGACTCGGCATTTTCCTGTCCCATCAGATCCAGCTCGACACCACCGTTGATACTGATGACATTTTTCATCTCACCGATGCGGTACGGGGAGTGGACGTAATCGACGTCAGCCGGATGGAAGAGCTGCGGCTCATTATCCAGCCAGTCATATAATTCCTGAGAGCCATGGCAAGGTTCCAGGTAGAATAACCGTTGTCAATTTCCTTCTTCTTGTTGGTCAGCTTGCCAGCCTTATAGAGGGCTAAAAAAGCATCGCTGATGGTGCCGGTGTGGCAGCCGAGGTCGGTTTTGTCGGACTGTGCCAGCATATTGGCAACGGTAAACGGAACGCCGCCGACGCCCAGGGAAAGGACAGCGCCGTCCGGGATCTCCTCAACGACACGTTTGGCAATCTCAATATCAATGGCGCTCGGATCGCGGTAGGTGCGGATCGGAAGCGGCTCATGCTCGCCCTCGACGATGAAATCTGCCTCTGAGAGGTGGACACGGTGGGAACCATCGACGCCCTGTAAGCGCGGGAGGCGCTCATTGATCTCGAAGATGACGGTACGCGCATTCTCAAAGATGGTGCGCCATGCATAGTTGGAAATACCCAGCCCGCAGCAGCCATCCGCATCCGGTCTGGAAACCGGTACAAAGGCAACATCCACGCGAATGTGGTGGCGGTACATTTCCGGCAGGGAACGCAGCATCATCGGCATAAACTTGCAGAGCCCACGGGTCTGCAGCTTGCGCTCATAATCGCCGATGTGCCAGCTGTAGTAGCTGAATGCTTTCTGATCCGGGTCGCTTTCGACAACCTCGATGCGCGGGCGGATGACTAAACCACCGCGGATCTTGACATCGGTCAGCTCATCCCTGCGCGCTGCCAGCGCACGGTCGAGAAGCTCCGGAAATCCAGCGCCAAAGCCATAATCCACCCAGTCGCCCGGCTTGAACGGCCTTGACGGCGGTCTCAGCACTTACAAATTTGCCTGCGTAATTGTTAGACATAGTAAAAATCCTCCATCGGTATGAAATTCATAATTTTCTAGTTTCCATCATATCCCAGAAAGCGCTTTTTTGCAACTTCCAAAGACAATTCCAAAAGACAATTTTTAAGCTGGGTTTTAAGATAGGTTTAATACGGAAATAGTTGACAAAATAGGTGTTTATGATAAAATTAAGTGTTTATAAATAAGAGTTGGTCTTTTACACAGCAGGCAGAAGTGCCTGTATTTTTATGTAATAGGAAATTTCTTGGAATCCCCTATTATACAAAAAGGCACTAACGTGCCAATGATGTGCACTTGCGCGAAGCAGAAACATGTCGCAAGCGACCGCGCTCGGCGCGAGAATGTGACTGTAAAGAATACAACAAATATAGAAAGAGAGGAGTTACGACAAATGAAAACAAATACGGATTTATTTGAAAAAACACCCGTACCGAAGGCGGTCGCAACCATGGCGGTTCCGACTATGATTTCCATGCTGGTGGTTGTTATCTATAACATGGCGGATACATTTTTCATCGGTCAGACGAAGGATCCGCTGCAGGTGGCGGCAGTTTCGCTGGCAACGCCGGTCTTTATGATTTTTATGGCATTAGGCCATCTGTTCGGTATCGGCGGCAGCTCAGCGATATCGAGAGCACTGGGAGAACGCCATAAAGACCGGGCATGTCATATCAGTTCATTCTGCTGCTATGGATCCCTGGGGCTGGGCGTGATAGTGGCTATCCTGTCTGTACTTGGAATGGAAACCATTCTGCATCTCATCGGTGCCAGTGTAAATACGATCGGTTTTGCGAGACAGTACCTGATGATTATTGCAATCGCGCGCCGTTTATTATGTTTTCAACTGCATTTGCGAATATTCTGCGGGGAGAAGGCGCATCGAGGGAATCGATGGTCGGAAACCTGTTAGGTACTGTAGTAAATATTATTTTGGATCCGATCATGATCCTGACGCTTGGCTGGGGAGTGACCGGTGCAGCGCTTGCGACGATTATCGGCAATATTGCAGCCTGTCTTTACTATATTGCTTATTATCTGCGGGGCAAATCGACACTGTCGATTCATTTCCGTGATTTTAAGATGGGAGATGGAATCGCTTCCGGCGTGGCAGGGATCGGTATTCCGGCTTCCTTAAATAATATCCTGATGAGCTTTGCCAATATTATCCTGAACCAGGCGCTGGTCGGCTACGGTGACACACCGGTAGCGGCGATGGGTGTTGCGATGAAATCCAATATGCTTGTTGTCCTGCTGCAGATTGGTCTCTGCGTGGGAATCCAGCCGCTGATCGGTTATAATTATGGAGCGCGCAACAAGAAACGCCTGATGTCGGTATTCAAATTTACAGGAATTGTATCAGTTATTATGGGAACGATTCTGACATTGATTATGATTGTCGCAAGAAAGACAATGATTCAGATGTTTATTAATGATGCGGAAGTTGTCCAGTATGGTATTCAGATGGTGGTTGCCCTGCAGCTTTCTGCGCCACTCCTTGGTATCTTATTCCTCTGCATCAATACGATCCAGGGAATGGGAAAAGCGCTTCCGTCGCTGATTCTTACGATCTGCCGCCAGGGACTGATTTTTATTCCGCTGATTTTCGTGCTGAATGCGATGTTTGGCCTGGATGGAGTTATCTATGCACAGCCGGCGGCTGATTATCTGTCGATTGTGGTGGCGATTTTGATTTGTGCACATCTGTTCCGGACGATGGATCATAGAGAAGAGAAAGCAGAAGGCTGAGAAGATTCAATAGGTTCAATAAGGAAAAATATGCTTAAAGAAAATAAAAGAGAAGAAATCACAAAGAACATAGAGAAGAGGGAAGCCCTTGTAGAACAGGTGGCAGAGGGAATCTGGCGGATCGGTGTGGAATTGCCGCAGAATCCTTTGCGGGAACTCAACAGTTACCTGATCAAGGGAAAAGAAAACGAGCGTGATCTTCTGATTGACACCGGATTTCGGCGCGAGGAATGCCGGGAGGCGCTGTTTGCCGGGCTTCGGGCACTTGGCAGCAGTCCGGAGCGGCTGGATATTCTTCTGACACACCTGCACTCGGATCACACAGGACTTGCCAGGGAGGCGGCAGGGACGGACAGCCACATCTATATCAGCGGAACCGATCTGGCAATCTTAAAGGACGGTTTTACACCAGAGCGTCCGCTTCGGCTGGCGGAGCAATTCCGTGCCGGGGGATTTCCGGAGGATGAAATGAAGAAAACGCAGGCGCTCAATCCGGCAGTCCGCTATAAGCTGGATCAGATTGATGATCGTTTTGTTCCGATTGAGGCAGGCTGGAAATACACGGTAGGAGATTACACGCTGGAAATGATCTCCGTGCCGGGGCATACGCCGGGTAATGCGATGTTCTGGGCAAAGAAACAGGGCATCATGTTCACGGGCGATCATATCCTGTTTGATATATCGCCGAATATTACTTCCTGGCTGGAATCGGAGGATTCATTAGGTGATTATCTCGACAGCCTGCGCCTCGCCAGAAAATATCCGGTCCGCCTTGCCTTGCCGGGACACCGGAAGACGGGCGATTATGCAGCGCGCATCGAGGCGCTGCTGGCACACCATGAGCGGCGTCTGGCGGAGACGGAGGCGCTGCTTGCCGAACATCCGGGTATGACGGCATATGAGACGGCTGGAAAGATGCGCTGGAAGATCCGTGCCGCCAGCTGGGAAGAATTTCCACCGTCCCAGAAGTGGTTTGCGGTGGGAGAGTGCATGGCGCATCTGGACTACCTTCGCCTGCGCGGCAGAATCCGCCGGGAGATGGACGGAGAAGTGTGGAGATGGTTCACGGTAACGGCTAAATACTGTTAGAATTAACTAACAATTATTACCATTGACTAACAATAGTCTGACTGTATATAATAATAGTAAAGAAAGCGGTAACTGTTCAGTAGGTCTGCGCATTTACTGCGCTGACTGTACGAAAACATGGACCAGCAGACAAAAATCCCATTGCCGTAGGCAATTTTTAATGGATTTTTGCGCGTGACTGTGAAGGTACTGAACAGTTACAGAAAGCGGAATATCAGTCAGGAGGTCGTTGTATGCAGTCGTTGGCAAAGGTGCAGGCGGGAGAGTCCTGTGAAATCAAGTGGATGTTTGGAAATGCGGATGTGATGAACTTTTTGGAGCGCTATGGAATCAAAGAAGGAAGCCGGATCCGGGTTCTCGGCCGTGTGCTGGATGGCCTGATTATCGGAAATGGAAAGGTGCGGCTGGCACTGGGCGATGAAGTGGCAGAGCGGATTCAGGTGTAGGTTTGACGGTGATTGAAAGATTGTCGAAAATGTCATGTATTGAAAGAACGTCGAATCTGTCACGTGCAAGTTTGAGAAGGTCACGTTACTTGACATTTCTTCCCATTTATGCTATTCTACCAGATAGCACAAATGCAATGAACGGAAGTAGTAAGCCGCGAAATTTCTACAGAGAGCTGCCGGATGGTGTGAGGCAGCGGAAGGAAGCCGCCGAACTGGTCCGGGAGCAGCCTGTTGAAAGAAGTGTTTTTGAATACCCGAGTAGACAGAGCCGGTCATCCGCCGTTACAGGACGATGAGGAGCACACGGATTCCGTGTGAAATAGAGTGGTACCGCGCAGTTGGAATTTTCGCCCTGCGTCTCTATACAGGTAATGTAGAGACGCAGGGCGTTTTTGACGTTACCGGATTGAAAGAATGTCCGCAAGGGTTGGATGTTATGCAACTGCCAACGGACCAGTCGATTGCAATAATGAATCATCATTTTAGAGACTGGAGCCGGATTTTGACAGGAAATAGCAAAAAATCAGCGTGGGTTAAGCAGAAAACAGGAGGAACAAAGATGTCACAGTACAATCATACCGCCATTGAGAAAAAATGGCGCGAGAATTGGGAAAAACATCCCATCAATGTAAACGATGGAAAGAAAGAAAAATATTACTGCCTGGATATGTTCCCATATCCGTCCGGAAGTGGTCTGCACGTTGGTCACTGGAGAGGCTACGTTATTTCAGATGTATGGAGCCGTTATCAGCTGCTGCGCGGCAAATACGTGATCCATCCGATGGGCTGGGACGCATTTGGTCTGCCGGCAGAGAACTACGCGATCAAGATGGGCGTACACCCGGCTATCTCGACCGAGTCCAACATTAAAAATATTAAACGTCAGATCAACGAGATCGCAGCCATCTATGACTGGGATATGGAAGTAAATACCACAGATCCGGCATTCTACAAATGGACCCAGTGGATCTTCGTCCAGATGTTCAAAAAAGGCCTGGCATACGAGAAAGAATTCCCGATCAACTGGTGCCCGTCCTGTAAGACAGGTCTGGCAAACGAGGAAGTTGTCAACGGCTGCTGTGAGCGCTGCGGTACCCCGGTTACCAAGAAAAACCTGCGCCAGTGGATGCTCAAGATTACCGCGTACGCAGACCGCCTCTTAAATGATCTGGACAAACTGGACTGGCCGGAGAAGGTTAAAAAGATGCAGACTGACTGGATCGGTAAATCTTACGGTGCAGAGGTTGATTTCGGCGTAGAGGGACGCGATGAGAAGATCACCGTTTACACCACCCGCCCGGACACCCTGTACGGTGCAACTTTCATGGTACTGGCTCCGGAGCACGCGATGGCAAAGAGCCTGGCAACCGATGAGACCCGCGAGGCAGTAGAGAAATACATTTTCGATTCATCCATGCGTTCCAACGTAGACCGTCTGCAGGATAAGGAAAAGACCGGCGTATTTACCGGAACTTATGCAATCAACCCAATCAACGGTGCGAAGGTTCCGATCTGGCTGTCTGATTATGTATTAGCTGACTACGGTACCGGCGCTATCATGTGCGTACCGGCACACGATGACCGTGACTTCGAGTTTGCAAAGAAATTTAATATCCCGATCATTCAGGTTATCGCAAAGGATGGTAAAGAGATCGAGAACATGACCGAGGCGTATACCGAGGCGTCCGGCACGATGATCAATCTGGCGAGTGGAATGGTATGGAATCTTCCGTACTGAAAAAAGAAGCGCCGGAAATGATTGAGAAGAGAGGTATCGGTCACAAGAGAGTCAATTATAAGCTGCGTGACTGGGTATTCTCCCGTCAGCGTTACTGGGGCGAGCCGATCCCGATCGTACACTGCCCGAAGTGCGGCAACGTACCGGTTCCGGAGGATCAGCTTCCGTTAAAACTTCCGGAGGTAGAAAGCTATCAGCCGACTGGTACCGGCGAATCCCCGCTGGCAGCCATCGACGAGTGGGTCAACACCACCTGCCCGTGCTGCGGCGCTCCGGCAAAACGTGAGACAAACACCATGCCGCAGTGGGCTGGATCTTCCTGGTACTTCCTGCGCTATGTAGATAACAAGAACGATAAAGAACTGGTATCCCGTGAGAAAGCAGACAAATATCTGCCGGTTGATATGTACATCGGCGGTGTTGAACATGCAGTACTGCATCTGCTGTATTCCCGTTTCTACACCAAGTTCCTGTGCGATATCGGTGTTATTGACTTCGACGAGCCGTTCAAGAAGCTGTTCAACCAGGGTATGATCACTGGTAAGAATGGTATCAAGATGAGTAAGTCGAAAGGAAATGTCGTATCCCCGGATGATCTGGTACGCGACTACGGCTGCGATTCTCTGCGTCTCTATGAGCTTTTCGTAGGACCGCCGGAACTGGATGCAGAGTGGGATGACCGCGGTATCGAGGGCGTATCCCGTTTCCTGAACCGTTTCTACAACCTGGTTATGACCAGCAAGGACAAAGACATCAAAGAGACCAAGGAAATGGTTAAACTGCGCCACAAACTGGTATTCGACATTGAGCAGCGTTTCGAGCAGTTCAGCCTGAATACCGTTATCTCCGGTTTCATGGAGTACAACAACAAGCTCATCGATCTGGCGAAGAAAGAGGGCGGCATCGACAAAGAAACCCTCAAGACCTTCACTATCCTGCTGGCACCGTTCGCACCGCATCTGGGTGAAGAGCTGTGGCAGGAGCTCGGCGGCACCGACAGCGTCTTCCATGCTTCCTGGCCGGAGTGCGACGCAGAGAAGATGAAGGATGACGAGAAAGAGGTAGCCGTTCAGATCAACGGCAGAGTCCGTGCGACCATCACCGTACCGGCAGACATCTCCAAAGAAGATGCCATCGCCGCTGGTAAAGAGGCTATCAAGGACAAGCTGACTGGAAATATCGTAAAAGAAATTTACGTTCCGGGACGGATTGTGAATATTGTTATGAAATAAATAAAAATGGTATGGGAAGAAGCAGAAGAATCTGTGACTTTTCTATGCAGATAAGGTCAGCGGCTATACAGGGGAGAAAAACTGTGTGGCCGCTGTTTTTTTGCCCGCTCCTTTTTCACGTGCCTGCTATTTGATTTCCTAAATGATAAAATTAAATTGAACTTATGTGATTTCAGAAGGGATAGGTGAATATGGGAATATTTGTCAACCCGGACAATTCGGCATTTCAATCAGCCCTGAATGCAAAAAGCATTCTTGATGAGGAAAAACTCATTTGGAATGCTTTTTGCTGTCTATACGAAACATTCCATATGGCGCTTCTGGGAGGAAGCAAAGGTGTGGAGTACTATCGTTCAATAAAATTGTCTAAAAAGTCTACCAATCAAAAGATAAATTTTATATCATAAATGCAACATAATAGCTTGTAGCTAGAAAAATCAGAATAAAAAATTTCGCAGAATATCTAGTTCTGCGAAAATAAACGGTTTTATATGCAGAACCCAGATGCTGTATTGACAAAAATTTCAAAAGCAAAGGGGAATATTATATGAGAATTTCAGAAAATTTTGTTCAGAAATGACGACTTAATAATTTCATAAGAGATTCTTGGGAGAAACTTCTATTGAATTAACCTTGAAAGTATCGTATAATGATTGAAGATTTTCGCAGAACTAGATATTCTGCGAAAATCGCAAACATGAAAGGGAGAACGCCTGTATGTGGTACGTGGTGCAGACACCTGTGGGACGCGAGGCAGAAGCGGCGGAAAAACTGAATCATTTTTATCGGGATAAGGCTGAAAAGCCTTGTTTTGTGCTGTCCAAAGAACGGACCTGGCGGATGGGCGGTGTCTACTATGTAGATACGGAAGTCATGTTTCCGGGCTATGTGTTTGTGGACACGGCGGATGAGCCTGTTTTGGAAGACGGAGTGAAATGTCTGGCGGGGCTGGTGCGATTTCTGAATGCTGGTTCGGAAGCACATCCATATGGAACGGCAGTCCCCCTAAAAAAAGAGGAAGAGAAATTTCTGAAAGAACTTCTTCGGGAGGATTCTTCTCACACCGTCCGGCGGTTTCTGGTGCGGGCAAATGACGCGGGGGAGATCGAATGGGCGGAAGGAGTGCTTGGTGAGATGCTGCCAAAGATCATCCGGAAGCGGCTGCGGAAACGAATCGTGACGATTCAGGCAGAACTGCTGAACGAAGCACGACAGGTAGAGCTGGCAATCCGGATGGAAGATGATCCGGAGGCAGTTTTCCAAAAGAAAGGACCCCTGAACCCTAAAAATCTTTCAGGAGATTTCCAGGAAAACGATTTTAGCCGGGTATCGGTCTCTGGAAAGAACCCATCAAAAAAGATAACAAGATTACATGGAGCGGAGAACGATGGAACAAAGCTGGCAGCAGAATAATGAGTATGAGTGTATGAAATATTCGGTTCTGATGCCGGTATATCACAAAGAAAATCCAGCGTATTTCTATCAGGCGGCAGCCAGCATGATGAATCAGACGATTCCTCCAGATGAATTTGTCCTGGTATGCGATGGACCGTTGACACCAGTGCTGGATGAAACGATCCAGACGATTGATCGGGAATGGCCGGGAGTTCTGCAGGTGCTTCGCCTTCCCGTATGCGGCGGAATCGCACGGGCGCTGGCAGCAGGTGTAGAAGCGTGCCGAAATGAATGGATCGCCCGCATGGACAGTGATGATATTGCCTGTCTGGATCGCTGTGAAAAGCAGCTGAGACGATATGCAGAAGAAGCAGTGGGCAAATCGCTGGGAAAGAAAGCAGAACAGGGAAAACTCGGATTTTGAGCGGAAAAATTGCAGAATTTGCCGCAGCAGAAGTGCCAGAACAGGAAAATGTAGATAACCTAAATGCGCCAGATAGAGGTGAAATTGGAAGTGGGATGAATGGAAAATTGTTTCCGCCGGGCAGAATCACTGGAATTCGGTCACTTCCCTGCCAATATAAAGAAATTTTAACGTTTGCCAGAAAGCGCAATCCGATGAACCATATGGCCGTCATGATGCGGCGTTCAGCTGTGCTGGCGGTGGGAAACTATCATCCGGTTCCGGGGGCGGAGGACTATGAATTGTGGGTCCGTCTTTTGCAGGCAGGATATAAAGCAGAAAATCTTCCGGATATTCTGGTGTATGCGAGAACGGACAATGGGATGATCAAACGCCGCGGCGGTCTGTCCTATGCCAGGGCCGCTCTGAATCTGCAGAAAACGTTTTTTAAAAGTGGATTTTTAAATAGAAGAGAGTATCTGCGAAACTGCGTGATCCGCGTTACCGCAAGTCTGATTCCGGCATCCGTGCGTGGAATACTCTATCAGAAAAAATTGAGAGGAACGCTTTCTGAGGATGCTTAGTGTTCCTATAAAAAGAAACAGGCAGATTACCTGGAATAGAATTACACGTTGGGTTCTGTGGAGTTCGGCCTGAATAAAAACAAAAAGAAGAGGAACTATTTTGAGACAATATGA
Organism: Clostridium sp. AF21-20LB; assembly: GCF_003478795.1. Classification (NCBI taxonomy): domain Bacteria; kingdom Bacillati; phylum Bacillota; class Clostridia; order Eubacteriales; family Clostridiaceae; genus Clostridium; species Clostridium sp. AF21-20LB. Next base: position 40,515 of record NZ_QUGD01000021.1, read on the forward strand.
ACCATTCAAACGACTGTTCCGTCTGATAGGTGCGCTGCTCCTGATGGGGGCAGAAGTTGGCGCTTATGGATATGTCTGGAACGGATATTTCAACAAAATGATCGAATTTCCGTTCTGGAGAAGAGGAAACTGGCTGATGATCGCCCTGTATGCGGGACTATTACTATTTTTCCTGCTGACTTACGGGGGATTCCGGATCGGATACCTGAAAAAAGGAAATCTGCTCTGTTCTCAGATCCTTTCGATCGGACTTTTAAATCTGATTACGTATATTCAGATTTCTCTGTTAGATAAAAAATTTCATGATCCCCGGATACTGCTTGGGATGACGGTTGTCCAGCTTTTGATTGCACTGATCTGGACGTTCCTGTTTCAGCAGATATACAGGATTCTGTTTCCGCCAAGAAGGATGCTTTTGGTATGCGGAGACCGTCCGGCCTTTCATCTGATGGAAAAGATTCATTCCAGAGAAGATAAATACTATCTGGAAACAGCCATTCATATCCGGGTTGGCATGAAAGCGATTCTGGAAGAAGCAAAAAAATACGACGCTCTGATCATCGGAGATATTCCGGCGAAGGATCGAAATGCGCTTTTAAAGAAATGTTTTGAGCAGGATATCCGTACCTATACTGTGCCGAAGCTGTCAGACATTCTGATTCGGACTTCGCAGGAGCTGGATATATTTGACAGTCCGCTCCTGTTATCGAGAAATGATGGAATTTCCGATCTTCAGCGATTTATCAAGCGGGCGATGGATTTCATTTGTTCCAGCATCGGAATCGTGGTATTATCCCCATTCTTTCTTCTGGTGGCGCTGTCGATCTACCTGACCGACCGCGGTCCGGTCTTTTACAAGCAGACCCGTCTCACAGAGGGCGGAAAAGAATTTCAGATCTGCAAATTTCGGACGATGATCCAGAACGCGGAGGCAAAAACCGGGGCGAGACTGGCAGCGGAACACGATGACCGGATCCTGCCGGTGGGACATTTCCTTCGGAGAACCCGCCTGGACGAGCTGCCGCAGCTTTTCAATATCTGGAAAGGTGAGATGTCGATCGTAGGACCGCGTCCGGAACGCCCGGAGCTGGCGGCGGAGATCGAGAAAGAAATTCCGGAATTCTGCTACCGCTTAAAGATGAAAGCCGGACTGACCGGATATGCACAGGTCTATGGAAAATACAATACAACGTCCTATGACAAATTGAAACTGGATTTGACTTACATACGAAATTACTCTCTGCTTCTCGACCTGAAGCTCATCCTGATGACACCGAAGATCATGATGCTCAAAGAGAGTACGGAAGGAGTCGCAGACAATGGAAAAGCTTCTGACAGTCGTCATCCCGGCGTATAACGCGGAAAAATATATCACATATACCCTGGATTCACTGTGCGCAGGATGCAAAGACCAGGATTTGAAAAAGAAAAATCAGAGCTGGACAGGAAATGAAACGGAATCAAACATTCAAACCGTATCAGCAAGAATGTCTGATTTTCAACCAGGTATGGATTGGTCCGAATACCTGGAAATATTGATTATAGACGATGGATCAAGGGATCAAACCGGTGCGATTGCTGATCAATATGCGGAGCGCTATCCGACCGTTGTTCGTGTCATTCATAAAGAAAATGGCGGTCATGGATCTGGGATCAACTGCGGCATCCAGAATGCATTGGGGCGGTATATGAAAGTAGTCGATGCCGATGACTGGGTGGATCCGGAGGCATTGGATCATCTGATTGCTGCGCTGAAAAAATGTCAGGATGATGTGCTGGTCAGCGGTTTCTACTGGCGGTTTGACAACGGAAGCGGAGAGGAAAGTTCTTTCCCGAAAAAAGCAGAAATTCCAGAACAATTTCCAGGGGTGAAATATGGGATTTCCTATGAATTCGATGGAATCGCGGATCAGATTTATATGAAAATGCATGGAATTACATGGAAAACAGAGATCCTGCGGCAGATGCCGCTTTCGATCGATGAACACTGCTATTACGTTGATGCCGAATACATCCTGTACCCGATTCCGTGGGTCAAGACAGTATCCTTTATCCCGGACTTTGTCTATCAGTACCGGATCGGCCGGGAAGGACAGAGTGTCAGCCCGGAGAAGATGATCAGGAATAAGGAAAATTATGACAGGGTGATGGAATCCCTGCTGTCATTTTATCGTCTGTATCAGGGCGGAACACTTACCGGAAAAGACGGAAAGAAGCTTCCATGCAGTCAGGAAAAGCTACAGTATCTTGAAAATGGAATCGCCAGGGTGGCAGCTGGGAGAGTGAAGATACTTCTGAGCCTTCCGGCTGGCAAGGAAGTAAAGCATGCATTGATGCAGTTTGAAGATGAATTACTTCGGGACTATCCAGAAGTTTACCATGCGAACCGAAATAAGGCGGTGAAGCTACTGCGGGTAAGCCGGTATGGGCTGTATCGGGCGGCGGTGTGGGCGCTTAGTAAGATGAATAGGAGCTTTTAAAAATGGGTCGATTGGGACAAAGATTAAATGGATTATATAGCTATAGAAATCTTTTGCAGCAATTAGTTGAACGAGATGTCAAACTGAAATATCGAAGAAGTTTTTTGGGGTATTTGTGGAGTATTTTAAATCCCTTAATGATCATGATGATTATGGTAATTGTTTTTTCCAATATGTTCCGCTTTGATATTCAGGATTATCCGGTTTATCTGATTATTGGTCAGACTGTATTTAATTTCGTATCAGAATCAACCAATCAGGCAATGTGGTCTATCACAGGCAATGCATCACTGCTGAAAAAGACATATGTGCCTAAATATATTTTTACACTTTCTAAAGTCACGAGTTCCTGTGTGAATATGCTGTTTTCATTGGGAGCTATGCTGATTGTCCTGCTTGTATGCAGAGTTCCTTTAAATTGGTATATGCTTTTTATTCCGGTCATTATTTTACAGGTATATGTATTTAGTACAGGAATTGGTTTGTTTTTGTCGCAGGCAACCGTGTTTTTCAGAGATGTTCAGTATATATATGCAGCTTTTATGACGGGATGGATGTATCTGACACCTATTTTTTATCCGATCAATCAGCTTCCGGAAGGAATACGGTGGGGGATTATGACATTTAATCCTCTTTATTCGTATATCACCCAGTTTAGAACGGTTGTATTGATGCAGCAGCTGCCGGAATGGGGGATGATACTGCAGGGGAGTCTGGTTGCCTTGGGCGTTTTGATTGTCGGAACCCTGTGTTTTATGAAAAATCAGGATCGTTTTATACTGTATATTTAACTGCTTGAAATAGGAGAAACCTATATGGATATGAATAACTGTGCTGTAAAAGCGGAACATGTAGTAATTCGCTTTAATATGGCGTCGGAAAAAATCGATAATTTGAAGGAATATTTTATCAAACTTGTAAAGCATGAGCTGATGTTTAAAGAGTTTCTGGCGCTGAACGATGTTTCGTTTGAAGTAAAAAAAGGAGAAGCCTGGGGAATCATTGGAGTCAATGGTTCTGGAAAATCGACCTTTTAAAAGCAATTTGCGGGATTCTGAAACCGTATAAAGGGAAAATCACTGTCAACGGAAGCATCGCACCGCTGATTGAGCTGGGAGCTGGATTTGATGGGGATCTGACAGCCAGAGAGAATATATTTCTGAACGGTGCTGTATTGGGTCATGATAAGAAATTTATGGAACAGCATTTCGATGAAATTGTTGAGTTTGCAGAACTGCGGGATTTTCTGGATATGCCGATTAAGAACTATTCTTCCGGTATGGCGGCGAGACTTGGATTTGCAATCGCTACGATTGTGAAGCCGGATATTTTGATTTGTGATGAAGTCCTTTCGGTTGGAGATTATGCATTTCAGAAAAAGTGCGAGAAACGGATGAATGAGATGCGGGCAGCAGGAACAACGCTGCTTTATGTTTCACATTCGATTGAATCGGTTCAAAAGATTTGTGATCATGCGCTGTGGCTTCAAAAAGGCATAGTGAAAGGCGCAGGAAATGTGGATGAGATAGCGAAACAATACATGGACAGTTTGGCATAAAGATAAGAGGAATAGAGAAAAATTCAATGAGTAATATAAAAATTCTCATAGCGTGTCATAAAGATACGGCCCTGCTGGACAGTAAAATTTTGATTCCAATCCAGGTGGGGGCAGCTGGATCAGCAAGACGATTTGAACAAATGCTTTCAGATGATACAGGGGATCAGATATCTGCGAAAAATCCAATGTATTGTGAATTGACAGCGCAGTACTGGGCCTGGAAAAATCTGGAGGCAGACTATTACGGATTTTTTCATTATCGCAGATACTTAAGTTTTTCAGAACAAAAATATCGGGAAGATCGTTGGGGAAATGTGCGGGAAGATACATTCTCTGATGCAATAAAAGAAAAATATGGGCTCTCGGATAAACAGATAGAGAAAGTGGTTACTTCCTATGATTTGATCATATCAGAAGAGAAAAACGTAGCATCCATGCCTGGAAAGGCGACGAATGTCTATGAACAGTATCAATACGGGGATTCTCTTCATATAGAAGACCTGGACTGCATCGTTTCGATTGTACAGGAAAAACATCCGGAATATGTACAAGATCTGAAAGAATATCTGAACGGAAAATATACTTGTTTTTGCAATATGTATATCATGAAAAAGGAGTTATTTCATGAATATATGGAGTGGCTGTTTGATATCTTGTCAGAATTTGAAAAACGCTCCAATCTGCACGATTATTCCATAGAAGGCCGAAGAACACCAGGCATCTGGGAGAACGCCTTTTGACGCTTTACTATCTGCATCTTAAGAGAACCCGACAAATAAAAATAAAAAAGTTTACAAACAGTTATCCTGTTTCATACAGAGCCTGCCTTGCAGGGAAATGTATCTCCAGCGTTCGAGAAAAATAATATTGCAATCGCAGCTGCCTGCAACGAAAAATTTGTTCCATATATGGCAGTCCTCCTGCAAAGTATTTGCGAACAGGCGGAGCAGAAAAATAATTATGACATCCTTGTACTGACACAAGATATATCGGAAAAAAGTAAAAAAATTCTTTCACTCATAATAGGGGATAAAAGTAATTTTAAAATCCGCTATCTCAATCCGACGCCGTATATACAGGGATGTTCTTTTTATATCAGAGGGCATTTTAGTATAGAAACCTATTTCAGACTGGTTCTTCCGGAGTTGCTGCCAGATTATAAAAAAATTTTGTATCTTGATTCGGACATGGTTGTACTGGACGATGTTGCAAAATTGTATAACGAATCAATTGACGGCTATCTGCTGGGAGCGTGTTACGATGCAGATACAGCCGGGCTCTATAACGGTTATGAGCCAAATAAAAAAGCATACATGGATCAGGTGCTGCAATTAAAACATCCTTATCAGTATTTTCAGGCCGGAACGTTGCTAATAAACCTGGAAACGTTTCGGGCAACCTATACGGTAGAGAAAAAGCTTCAATATGCAGCATCCAGGAAATTTCAGCTCTTGGATCAGGATATCTTGAACAAACTCTGCGAGGGCAGAGTCCGCTATATAGATATGTCCTGGAACATGATGGTCGATTATGCCGGAATACGAAAAGAGCAGATTATAACAAAAGCGCCGGCATGGTTAAATGAAATGTATCTGGAAGCCAGAAAACATCCGAAAATCATTCATTATGCAGGCTCAGAAAAACCATGGAAGCATCCAGAGATGGATTTTGGAAGTGTATTTTGGCAGTATGCCAGACGCACACCGTATTATGAAAGACTTCTTAGAGATATGACGCTTGCTTCGATTCAGGAAAAAGAAGAAAAGCGGAAGTGGAGCAGAAAAATTCTGGGAGGTATCCAGTGCGTCAGAGATCATGGGATTGGGTATACGTTGTGGTATTTGAAAAAAAGTGGAGGTCGTAAATGAAAGTATTATCGATATCAATTGCAGCTTATAATGTTGAATCTACGTTAAAAGAATGTTTAGATCCTTTTTTAAAATCTACAGTATTGGATGAATTGGATATTATGATTGTAGATGATGGTTCGGGTGATCATACGACAGCTATTGCACAAGAATATCAAGAATTGTATCCGGATACTTTTCGATTAATAAAGAAGAAAAACGGGGGATGGGGTTCTACTGTAAATAGTGGTATCAAAGAAGCAAGAGGAGTGTATTTTAAACAATTAGATGGTGATGATTATTATGAGCCAGAAGCTTTAAATAAATTTATCCAATATTTAAAAAGTGAGCCTAGTGATTTAGTTATTTCTCCATTATATTACATATGATAGTGAGACGGGAAAAATTATTACAACAGAAGATTGTAATCCTGGTTGTGACTTATTGAAAAAATATCTGATAAAAGATATTCCTGAATTTGCTCCATTTATGCACAGTCTTTCAATAAAAACAAAATTACTTCAAAAAGGAGGAGTAAAAGTAACAGAACATTGCTTTTACACAGATACAGAATTTGTTTTGAAAGCATGTAATCAGGCTGATTCGATATCATTTTTTGATAAACCAATTTATTACTATCGCCGTGCAGCTGTGGGACAGAGTATGAGCCTTAGTGGTTTTGAGAAACATTATATGGAACAGTATAAAGTAATAGAGGTTTCGTTGGATTATTTACAGAAGAATGTTTCACGACCGGAGATTAAGAAAATTTATGACAAATTATTATTAGGAACATGCTTTTTGGCAATATTTAATTATGTTTTACATATCGGTTAGTAAAGAACATAAAAATAATT
>NZ_QUGD01000022.1:0-46555 GCF_003478795.1 Clostridium sp. AF21-20LB
ATTGACATACAGATGAAATGTGATATGATCATAATGTAAATGGACTTACCAATTACCATTATACCAAAAGATAATCAAAGAAATAAAAAGATAATTGAAGGAGGAACGGATATGTATAAGTTATCACAGTTGACAGAAGATGGTTCTATTATGTTACACGGACAGAAAATTGCAGATACAATCCTTTATGTAAATGGAGATTTTGTTAAAAAATCAGAAGCCGTTATCTCCGTATATGACAGTGGTTTTCAGCATGGAGATGGCGTATATGAAGGAATCCGTGCATATGGACGAAAAGTATACCGTCTGGATGAGCATATCAAACGTCTGTATGAGTCCTGCTACACGCTGGGAATCGATATAGGAAAGACCAAAGATGAGATGAAGGAAATTGTAAAAGAGCTGATTCGTCGAAATCTGGATGCAGGATTTACTGATTTACATATGCGTTTACAGGTGACGCGCGGATTTAAAGCACAGACAGGTATGCATCCGACTTTAAATGTGACGAATGCGTCGATCGTTATCTGTGTGGATCAGAAACCCCCTATTTTCAATAAAGAGGGAATTACGCTGGTAACAACCTGGCTGAAACGCTATTCCCCGTCTTACATGGATCCGAAGATTCATTGCTGCAACCAGCTGAACCAGATTATGGCGGCGTGTGAGGCAATCCGTCAGGGAGCGGATGAAGCAATTATGCTTGACCAGAATGGTTATGTGGCGGAGACAAACTCTACGAACTTACAGATGATTAAAGATGGAGCATTAATACTTCCGACTTTAGATTCACAGCTTCCGGGAATTACGAGAAAAACAATGATTCAGATAGCAAAAGAGATGGGAATGGAAGTACAGGTAAGAAACGTATCTGTTTCAGAGTATTACAATGCGGATGAGGTATTTATCTGTGGTACAGTCGGAGAAGTGGTTCCGGTTAAAATGATCGATGGAAAGAAGATTGGTACACAGATTCCTGGTCCGATAACAGAAAAGTTTTCACAGGAATATAAGAAGATGACAGAAACGCTGGGAGTGTCGATTGATGATTGAACATCATAAAAGAAAGTGCACTCTGTGAGGGAACGGGTAAAACCGTAAGCGTGAGATTCATATAGGGGTTTATAAAGAGGGATGGTAGAAGAGAAACATATGATTCGAGCGAAAGGACGGAATGAATATGAAAGAGAAAAGAAAACCGGGTTTTGGGGCTGCGATGCTTCCAATATTGGTGATGGCGTTCGTGTTGGGAATTGGTTTTGGAAAGTTCAGACTAAGTGTGGAAGTACTCTTACTTGTTTGTTCCTTCTTTACGGTGCTTTTAGGATTGTTTTATGGAACAACCTGGAATGAGATTGCAGATGCGGTTTCGGAAAAGATAGGAAAGTCATTTATGGCGATTTTTATCTTTGTATTTGTTGGAATGATTATCGGAACCTGGATGTTATCAGGAACAATTCCTATGTTGATTTATTATGGTCTGAAGCTCTTAAATCCACAGCTGTTTCTGATATCGGCTTTTGTGATTACAGTAATTGTTTCTGTGTGTACGGGAACCAGTTTTGGCTCAGTTGGAACCGTCGGGCTGGCACTTATCGGAGTAGCTCAGGGATTGGGCGTTAATCTTCCGGCAGCAGCGGGCGCAATTATTTCAGGTGCTTATTTTGGAGATAAAATGTCACCGCTTTCAGATACGACAAATCTGGCTCCGGTAGCAGCCGGAACCACATTGTTTGAACACATCCGGCATATGTTTTATACGACGGTCCCGGCGGCGCTTGTCTGCTTAGTGGTATATTTTATAGCTGGACGTACTGGAATGGTGGTTTCATCGGTCGATGCATCTGCGGCAAATGAGATGACGGAGGGACTCGCTTCTATTTATCATTTTAATGTGTTTTTATTGATTCCTCTGGTGGTTGTGCTGGTTGGTTCAGCGATGGGAAAACCAACGATTCCGGTTATGTTTACAGCATCGGTTCTGGCAGGAGTGTTAGCGATTGTATTTCAGGGAGCGACGGTTGCAAAGGTAATTTCGGCAGCATATAGCGGATTTTCTTTATCGATGCTGGGAATTGATCCGGAAACAGTGACAGGAAGCATTAAAACGCTGGTAGAGCGGGGCGGAATGACAAGCATGATGGCAACGGTGCTGAAAGTGCTCTGCGCATTTCTATTTGCAGGTGCTATGAGTGCGGCTGGTTTTATGAATGCAATCTTGGAAAAATTGAAAACATTCGTACACAGTGACGGAACTTTGATTCTGGTAACGGTTATTTCAGTCTTGATTATTGCGCTGATTGTTGGAAATGCATATATTCCGATTTTGATGGGCGGAGAATTGTTCAGTGAGTCCTTTAAGGAAAGAAATCTGGCACCGCAGAATCTTTCCAGAACACTGGAAGATGCAGGAACCTGTTCCATTCCTCTGGTTCCGTGGTCAGCGGGCGGTGCGTATATGTCGGGAACGCTGGGAGTCTCTACGTTCGCATATGCTCCGTGGGCAATCTTTTGTTACGCAGGTTTTTGTTTTGCGGTTCTCTGGGGCTTTACCGGGTTTGGAATCAAGAAATTAAACAAGGATAAATAAGACATTTCATAAGTTAGTCAAACAGATGTAGGATGGGGAGAGAAAACTGTTTTACATCTGTTTTTCTAATTAAAAGGGTTATTTGAACGTTACAGTGGAAAAAAGAAACAGGAGGAATGATGGGGGCAGAAAAATTAAATAAAAAACGATCGGGAGCTTTGGTGGGAGGAATTTTCCTGATTCTGGCAGTTCCAGTATGCGGGATCCAAGTACCGGTGCAGGCATTCTTTTTTCTTGCATGGATCTACGTGATTCTGTTTTTAGAAGCAAATTCTTATTCCTGGAATGAGCTTCAGGAAGCAATGGTTCATTCTTGCACAAGGGCAGTTTCACCTATCTTTTTTCTTTTATGTGCAGGAGCGATGACAGGAATATGGAATCTGTCAGGTACGATTCCAGGACTGACGTATACAGGAATTTTGTGGATTCGTCCGGAATGGTATCCGGTCACCGCGTATGCAGGATGCTTTCTGTTTAGTTTTCTGACTGGCAGTGTGTTTAGTTCCTGTGGAACCATGGGAATCCTATTTTTAAATATTGGAACAAGTATGGGATATGAAGAGAAAATAGCAGCAGCTGTTATAATAGCCGGAGCATTTTGCGGCTATGGGATTTCTCCGATGTCGGATTTTGTGAATTTACTTTCATCCAGTGTTGAAATAGAACTGGCGAAAACCTTGAAAGCAGAACGAAATAGTATCATTCCAACCATATGCGTTTGTCTGGCAGGCTGTTTTTATGTGGGATGGAAGAATGCAGAACTGGCAGGAATATCGATACAGGAAAGCAGTAAAATGATGCAAATATTCGGGGAAATGTGCCTGGGAATGCCCGTGTATATACCAGCTGTAGTGGTTCTTATATTTATGTTAATGAGGAAAAACGCCATGCATGCGTTGATGGCAGGCTGCGTGTCCGGGATGGCAGTGGCATTTTTTTACCAGAAATATCGATGGCAGACAATTTTGAATGTTTTATGGAATGGACCGGACCAAGGATCCTATTTTCACAGCGGAGGTATCAGCAGCATGGCTGGGACGGTTCTTTTGTTCCTTTTAGCGTTTAGTTTGTTTGGAATGCTTGAAAAAAGCGGGGCGATCCGATGCATGATGCAGCCGTTGTTTAAGTGGGCGGATACAGAGAAAAAAGGAAATATAGCAGCAATTTTATTTGCTTTTGTAGTAAATGTTTTTTCAGCATCGGCGATGTGTTCCCTGGTGATATCCGTCTCCTGCCTGATGTCGGTGTATGATGAAAAAGGCTGGAAACGGGAGAAAATGATTCATTCGCTCTTTCTGGGCGCTTTATACATGAGTCTTCTGGTCCCGTGGCATTCCAATGTTGTAACGCCGATGGGACTGTTGGGAGTAGCACAGGGAGGCGCTTGTATTTTTTGGATTGTGCCGGTGCTGGAGGTTGTCTGCTATCTATTAACATTTGTTTTTTCACATAAATAATGATATAATCGATAGGCGTTAGGGAACGTAAATCAGCAGGAGGGAGACTGAGAATGTTTCAGCCAATCGAAGAAAATGTTTCAGTATATAAGAAGGTAGTCGCACAGATCCAGGAAATGATCATGCACGGCGAATTAAAAAAAGGTGACCGGCTTCCGCCGGAGCGCCAGTTAGCCGAGATGCTCGGAGTTGGGCGACCGGCGCTCAAGCAGGCGATCAGTGCGCTGGAAGTGCTGGGGATTATCCGCAGCCGTCAGGGAGACGGCAATTATATTACGGCGGACACGGTCGAGGTGATCAATCCGCTGGCAATGCAGTTTTACTTAAAAAACGGCAAGATGGATGATATTCTGGAATTCCGCTATATCATGGAGGTGCAGATGGCGTCGCTTGCGGCCGCCAAGATCACGGAAGAGGAGATAGGGGAGTTTCAGGCGCTGATGGATTCGATGAAAGAGGCTATTGCGGGCGGAGCCGATCTGAAGACGCGCCAGTATTACAATAACCTGTTCCATTTCCGGGTGGTGAACCTTTCTGGAAACCAGCTGATCCGCCTGATTTATTCGAGCATCATGGATCTGGTGTCGGATCAGATCCGCCAGACGGACGGCATGTATTTCTATGAGAGCCATCTGAAGATTTTCGAGGCAATCAAGAACCGGAACCCGAAAGAAGCGGCGTACTATATGGCAGAACACTTCCAGAATAAGTTCCCAAATTATCAGTATTATATGGATGTTCATGCGTTGTAGGAAATTGTAGGAAAGAAGAGAACGGAGGACAAGTATTTCATGAAAAATGACTTATTCACAATCGGCAGCATCACGATCCACGGCTACGGTCTGATGATCGGCATCGGCATTATTGCTGCGTATTACCTGGCAGAGTACCGGGCAAACAAGCGGGGGATGGATGTCGATATGATCCTCTCGATCGCGATCTGCGGTGTTGTATGTGGAATTTTAGGTGCAAAACTTCTGTACTATGTCACAATCTTTGACGAGATTCTGGCAAACCCGAAGAAATTGCTAGATATCAGCGACGGATTTGTCGTGTACGGCGGCATCATCGGCGGTGTGCTGGGCGGTTATATACTGAGCCGGATCAAGCATATTTCCTTTTTCCAGTACGCGGATCTGGTCATGCCGTCGGTTGCGCTCGCGCAGGGCTTTGGACGGATCGGCTGTTTTCTGGCTGGCTGCTGCTACGGTATGCCGACCCACAGCCATTTTGCGATCGTGTTCCACGATTCGGACTTTGCCCCGAACAACATTCCCCTGGTTCCGACCCAGCTCATCTCAAGCGGTCTGGATTTTCTGCACTGCCTGCTGCTTCTCTATGCGGCGAAAAAGTGCAAAAAACAGGGGCAGGTGGTATCACTGTATCTGATCTGCTACAGTCTGGGACGCTTCGTGCTGGAATTTTTCCGCGGTGATTTGAACCGGGGAGCGGTCGGATCCCTCTCGACTTCACAGTTTATCTCGTTGTTTATCTTTGCGGCGGGCGTGGCGATGTTTGCGTTCTGCGGGAAGCGGACGGAAGTACCGTTAGAAAAGTGAAAATTTTCAAATGTCAACCCAAATAAAAATCATTCTTGACATTTTACCAAAATTGCTGTATGATACCTCTGATATGGAAAATCTTAACATTTTAAGAGTCATCCATGCAAATATATCTGACCACCTGTGAAACAGGGAATGGCCATACGGACAGCCGGGTCAAATGCCGATTGGCAGTGCGAACTGCCCTATTGATTGAGTTAAAAGCTCAATTTTATAAGTTGGTTACTTTACAACCAGTGCTCATGCACATCAACTTGTAAAACGGTCAATAAGAGTGGTAAAAGTAGATATTTGCTATATAGACTCTGAATGTAAGATTTCTGTGGATAAAAAGGTTTGAAGCAATGTGCAGTATATGCGGTAAATAGGGACAAGGGAAGATTTCGCAGATATACGGCAGATTTGTAAAAATAGAGCGAAGCAGGAAAAGAACGTTTTTGCGGATGATGTGGAGACACATCATCCGCTTTTTTGATCAACACCATTTATATTTCAGGAGAAGGAAGATATGGATCACAGCGAAAAATTAAAATTATACGGCTTTAATAACCTGACAAAGGCGCTTAGCTTTAATATCTATGATGTCTGTTATGCCAAGACACCGAGGGAGCAGAAGGATTATATTGCCTACATCGATCAGCAGTACAATTCGGAACGCCTGACCCGGATCCTAACATCGCTGACGGATATGATCGGGGCACGGGTATTGAGTATTTCCCAGCAGGACTATGATCCGCAGGGGGCTTCGGTCACGCTTCTGATTGCAGAAGGTTCCATGATGCCGGTGCAGGGGGAGACGCAGGTGGCGCATCTGGACAAGAGCCATGTGACCGTCCATACCTATCCGGAATACCATCCGGAGACCTGTCTGGCGACCTTCCGGGTGGATATCGACGTGGCGACCTGCGGGGAGATCACGCCGCTTTCGACACTCGATTACCTGATCGGTTCGTTTGATTCGGACATCATCACGATGGACTACCGGGTGCGCGGGTTCACGCGGGATGTGGACGGAAAAAAGCTGTTTATGGATCGTGAGATCCGCTCGATTCAGGATTATATCTCCAAGGAAACGCTGCGGCGCTACGATGTGGTCGATATCAATGTGTACGAGGCGAATCTGTTCCATACCAAGATGATGCTGAAAGAGATCGATCTGCAGAATTATCTGTTTAAGACAGATGTCTATGAACTTCCGCCGACCACCAGACTCAGTATTATGGAGAGCCTGCGGCGGGAGATGATTGAAATTTTCAGCGGAAGAAATGTGTTTTAAAAGAAATGCTTTTTGAGAGGAAAGAAAAGAGTTTGACTGGAAAATACCGCGAAAACCAGGGAAATTCGATAGAAGAAACGAATGAGTGATTTTCAGGAGGGACGGCAGATGGAAGAAGAGAGAAGAAATCTGGAGCCGGGCGTCGGACGGAGTGCACGGCGCAGAAAGGAAGCTTCAGGACCGAAAGAAACGGGGGGAGGCAGTCGAAGAGATGACGCGCTGACCCAGGAGCGCGCGCCGATCTATGAGGCGCTGGAAGCATTTCAGAAGATGCGCGTGGTGCCGTTTGATGTGCCGGGGCACAAGAGGGGGCGCGGCAACCCGGAGCTGACGAAACTTTTAGGAGAGACCTGCATGCGGCTGGACGTCAATTCCATGAAGCCGCTCGATAACCTTTGCCATCCGGTGTCCGTCATCGCGGATGCGGAGCAGCTGGCGGCTGAGGCATTCGGGGCGGCACACGCATTCCTGATGGTCGGCGGTACGACATCGGCAGTTCAGAGCATGGTGCTGACGGCAGTCAAGCGGGGCGAGAAGATTATATTGCCGCGAAATGTCCACCGCAGCGTCATGGGTGCGATGGTGCTTGGAGGCGCGGTTCCGGTCTATGTGAATCCGGCGGGTGATAAGAGACTGGGGATTCCTCTTGGAATGCGTGTGGAAGATGTGCGCCGGGCGATCAAGGAAAATCCAGATGCTAAGGCGGTGTTTGTGAATAATCCGACGTATTACGGCATTTGTTCGGATCTGCGCTCGATCGTAAAGCTGGCACATGAGCATGGGATGTTGTGTTTAGCTGATGAGGCACATGGAACCCATTTTTATTTCGGGGAAAATATGCCGATTTCCGCGATGGCAGCTGGGGCGGATATGGCGGCGGTTTCGATGCACAAATCGGGCGGAAGCCTGACGCAGAGCTCGATTCTTCTGACGGGTCCGGGTATGTCCGCCGGGTATGTCCGCCAGATTATCAATCTGACGCAGACGACGAGCGGTTCCTACCTGCTCCTTTCCAGCCTCGATATCTCCAGACGGAACCTGGCGCTTCGCGGGCGTGAGGCATTTAAGCAGGTGGTGGAGCTGGCGGAGTATGCGAGAACAGAAATCAACCGGATTGGCGGTTATTATGCCTATTCGAAGGAGCTGGTGAACGGCGACAGCATTTATGATTTCGATGTGACCAAACTTTCAATTCACACGCGCGATATCGGGCTGGCGGGGATCGAGGTTTATGATCTTCTCCGGGACGAGTACGATATCCAGGCGGAATTTGGTGATCTGGGAAATATTCTGGCATATCTGTCCATCGGTGACCGGCAGCGGGAGGTAGAGCGCCTGGTCAGCGCACTGGCGGAGATCAAGCGCCGGTTCAGCCGGGATAAATCGACGCTGATGGATTTTGACTATATTGACCCGATCGTGGCGATGTCGCCGCAGGAGGCATTTTACGGAGAAAAAGAATCTCTTCCGATCCGCGAGACAGCCGGACGTGTGTGCAGTGAGTTTGTCATGTGCTATCCGCCGGGCATCCCGATTCTGACGCCGGGCGAGCAGATCACGGAAGAGATCATTGACTACATTGCGTATGCGCTGGAAAAAGGATGTTCAATGACTGGACCGGAGGATCCGGGGATTGAGCGCCTGAATGTGCTGAAATAGATAAGCAGTAGATAGAAAGGGGAAAATTATGAATTTCTGGTTTTCAGAGAATCATACGCCAAATGTAAAAATTTCCATCCGGGTGGATCGCCAGCTTTACAGCGGAAAGAGCGAGTTTCAGCGGATCGATGTCTTTGATTCGCCGGAATTTGGGCGGTTTCTGACTTTGGATGGATATATGATGCTGACGGAAAAGGATGAATTTATCTATCACGAAATGATCACGCATGTGCCGATGGCAGTGCATCCGTTGGTCAAAAAGGTACTGGTAATTGGAGCCGGGGATGGAGGCGTGATCCGGGAGCTGACCCGCTATCCGGAGATCGAGCACATCGACATGGTGGAGATCGACCCGCTGGTGGTGGAGGTCTGCCGGAAATATCTGCCGAAGACAGCGTGCCGTCTCGATGATCCGAGACTCTCGATCCACTATGAGGATGGGCTGAAATATGTCCGCTTTAAGGAAAATGAATACGATCTGATCATCGTGGATTCAACCGACCCGTTTGGACCGGGCGAAGGGCTTTTTACCCGGGAATTTTACGGGAACTGCTATAAGGCGTTAAAAGAGGACGGCATCATGGTCAATCAGCATGAAAGCCCGTTTTATGCCGAAGACGCGGAGGCGTGCAAGCGGGCTCATAAGCGGATCGTAGAGTCGTTTCCGATCAGCCGCGTCTATCAGGCGCATATCCCGACCTACCCGTCCGGGCACTGGCTGTTTGGATTTGCGTCGAAGAAATACCATCCGTTAAAGAATTTGGATGAGACAAGATGGAACCTGCGGGGGCTGGACTGCCGGTATTATACGACGACCCTGCATAAAGGGGCATTTTACCTGCCGGCATATGTGGAGGAGATGTTAGAAGATGTTGAAGGCAAATATTGAGACGTTTCTGGCGTGTGACGCCAGCTATGAGGAGGCGGGGATCGTGCTCTACGGCGCGCCGTTTGACTCAACCACTTCGTACCGCCCGGGCACCCGGTTCGGCTCACGGGCGATCCGCTCGGAATCCTATGGGCTGGAATCGTATTCGCCGTACCAGGACCGTGATCTGACCGATTACGCCGTGTTTGACGCGGGCGACCAGGAGCTCTGCTTTGGCGATGCATCGTTAGCGTTAAAGGATCTGCGGGAGCGTGCGGCACAGATTGCCGGAGATGGCAAGATCCCATTTATGCTGGGCGGCGAGCACCTGGTGACGCTGGCACCGGTGCAGGCACTGGCAGAGAAATATTCGGATCTGCATATCATCCATTTTGATGCACACGCCGATCTGCGGGACGATTATCTGGGCGCGAAACTTTCCCACGCCTGTGTGCTGCGCCGCTGCTGGGAAGTCCTGGGAGACGGCAGGATCACGCAGTTTGGTATCCGCTCCGGCGACCGGGAGGAATGGCGCTGGGGAAAAGAACACGTGATGACGCATCCATTTATTGTGGATATGGAAGTCCTTCAGGAAACTCTTCGGAAACTGGAAGGAAAACCGGTGTATTTTACCCTGGATCTGGATGTGCTGGATCCGAGTGTGTTTCCGGGAACAGGAACGCCGGAACCGGGCGGAATCAGTTTTGAGGAACTTCGACGGGCAGTCACGCGGATCTGCAGCGCAGCTCGGATTGTTGGATGTGATGTGAATGAATTATCCCCGGCGCTGGATGCGTCCGGTGCATCGACGGCGGTGGCGTGCAAGATTGTAAGGGAGATGCTGCTGGCGCTGTTGGGAAATCCAAAGATTAAGTAAGAAATGTTTTTGGCGGGTCCCAAGGTCAAAAATTCTCCTGCAAGCAAGCTTGCGTCGAACTTCTGACCTTTTGACCCTGGTATCATCAAATAAAAGTGTGTGTTTGAGACATGAACTGAAAAGTGTTTGAACAAAAGCAAATGTGAAATTTGGATTATAAAATGGAACAAAAACAGAGTACATTTCAGAATACAGGAGGAAAAAAGATGGGAAAAGCGTTAATTATCGGATGTGGAGGCGTAGCTTCCGTAGCAATTCACAAGTGCTGCCAGAACAGCGAGGCATTTGAGGAGATCTGCATTGCAAGCCGGACGAAGTCCAAATGCGATGCGCTGAAAGAAAAATTAGAAGGAACCACCAAGACGAAGATCCAGACTGCGCAGGTGGATGCAAACAACGTGGATGAGCTGATTGCCTGATTGAGAAATTTAACCCGGATGTGGTGCTGAACCTGGCGCTTCCGTACCAGGATCTGACGATCATGGATGCCTGCCTGGCGACGAAGACCCATTATATCGATACTGCGAACTATGAGCCGGAGGACACGGCAAAATTTGAGTACAAATGGCAGTGGGCATACCGTGAGAAATTTAAAGAGGCGGGCATTACCGCATTGCTGGGAAGCGGCTTTGATCCGGGTGTAACCGGTGTGTTTTCGGCGTATGCGCTGAAACATGAATTTGACGAAATCAACTACATCGACATTCTGGACTGCAACGGCGGCGACCACGGCTATCCGTTTGCAACCAATTTTAACCCGGAGATCAATATCCGGGAGGTGTCGGCAAACGGTTCTTACTGGGAAGATGGACACTGGGTAGAGACGAAACCGATGGAGATCAAGAGAGAGTATGATTTTGACGGCGTCGGCATGAAGGATATGTACCTGCTTCACCATGAGGAGATCGAATCGTTGGCGCTCAATATGCCGGGAATCAAGCGAATCCGCTTCTTCATGACCTTCGGTCAGAGTTACCTGACTCATTTAAAGTGTCTGGAGAACGTCGGCATGACTTCGATCGAGCCGATTATGTACGAAGGAAAAGAGATCGTACCGCTGCAGTTCTTAAAGGCAGTGCTTCCGGATCCGGCATCCCTTGGTCCGCGTACTGTTGGAAAAACGAATATCGGATGTATTTTCCAGGGTAAGAAGGATGGAAAAGAGAAGAAGTATTACTTATATAATATCTGTGATCATCAGGAGTGCTACAAAGAGGTTGGTTCCCAGGCGATCTCCTATACAACCGGTGTACCGGCGATGATCGGTGCGATGCTGGTGATGAATGGAACCTGGCAGAAACCGGGCGTTTATAATATTGAAGAATTTGATCCGGATCCATTTATGGATGCGTTAAATAAATGGGGACTTCCGTGGAAGGAATCCTGGGATCCGGCACTGGTGGATTAAGATAAAAATGCCTCCATGTAAGAAACTGGTTTTATTTTGCGCTTTTTAGGCGCAGGAAGCGAATGGACAGGGAAGATGGAAGCGAGAAGGAAAGGAAGGAAAATAGATGCAGGAACGGGAGGCGGCTGGGGTTCTCCGGGACACGGCGGCGATCCGCACGCCATTTTATGTGGTGGATGAGACGCTTTTAAAGAAAAATCTGGAAATTTTGAAAGATACGGCAGAGCGGGCTGGATGCCGGATTCTGCTGGCACAGAAAGCATTTTCCATGTATTCGGTCTACCCGCTGATTCGTCAGTATCTGTCGGGAACCGCGGCGAGCGGGCTTTATGAGGCGCGACTTGGAAAAACGGAATTTGGCGGGGAGACCCATGTATTTTCTGCCGCCTACCGCCCGGATGAGTTTGATGAGATTTTAAATTATGCCGACCACATTGTTTTTAATACGCCGGGGCAGGTGCTGAAATATGGTGAAAAAGTAAAAAAAGCCGGAAAACAGGCGGGACTCCGGCTGAACCCGGAGTGTTCCACGCAGGAGGGGCACGCGATCTATGATCCGTGTGCGCCGGGATCCCGCATGGGGACGACTCTTTCGATGCTTTCGGAGGCGGGAAACTTTGAAGAAACCATCCTTCCGTATCTGGATGGATTTCATATGCATACGCTCTGCGAGCAGAATTCAGATGACCTGGAGACGACGCTGCGGGCAGCGGAGGAGAAGTTTGGAGCCTGGTTTTCAAAGGTAAAATGGCTGAATCTGGGCGGCGGACACCACATTACGAGAGAAGATTATGACCGGGAACGCCTGATCCGCCTGGTGCGCGGGCTGCGCGAAAAATATGGTGTGGAAGTATACCTGGAACCGGGCGAGGCAGTTGTCTTAAACGCGGGATTTCTTGTAACTTCCGTGCTGGAGACGATGGAAAACGGCATGCAGATTGCGATTCTGGATACCTCGGCAGCCTGCCATATGCCGGATGTGCTGGAAATGCCGTACCGTCCGCCGCTTATCGGAGCGGGAGAAGCGGGCGAAAAGCCGTATACGTTCCGCCTGGGCGGACCAACCTGTCTTTCGGGGGACTGCATCGGGGATTATTCGTTTGATGCACCGCTAAAAGAGGGCGGACGGCTGGTGTTTGGCGATATGGCGCTCTATACGATGGTCAAAAATAATACCTTTAATGGAATGCCGCTTCCGTCGATCGTATACCGGCATGAAGATGGGACAGCGGAAGTGGTGCGGGCGTTTGGATATGAGAATTTTGTGGGACGGTTGTAAGTCTGGGGCGAACCGGGGATTGTATTTTTTTAATAAAAAGAGTAAAATGAAGAGACTTGCAGAAAGATTACAAAGAATGCCTGCGGGGACAGCCGTTACACAGTATGGAAATAACGGTTGCACAAGTTTTGGAGAATAAAAGGATAGAGAGATAAAGTTATGATACAGGACATCGCACCACATCGCTACGACAATACATACCACATTCAGAAACCTGGAGCACAAGACTACGTCTTCTGCATCCAGAAAGGCCGGATTCTTCTGCGTGAGACCGCGGAGGAACATGTGCTTACTATCCCGCGCCGGGAGGAGATTGAGGCGGCAGTTCCGGAACTGATGGATCGGGCGGTCTATCTCTTTTCGGTTGATGAGAAGCCATATTTTCTGGTCAGTGTGCCGGAGAAAGAAGCAGAAGAGATTCTGGCAAAGCTAAAAGAAGGGGCTGGTCAGATGTCTGTTTCGGACAAAAATAATATGGAAGCTGGGAAGACGGATTCTGGTACACTGGAAGGGGCAGAAAAAGAGTTGAAACAGCTTTGCTATGCATGGAAAACGCCGACCGACATCCGTGCGATGGAGCCGATGCACCAGGCATTTGCAGCGATCACGGCGGTGCAGCTGTGGCGCTGGAGACAGAGCCGTCAGTTCTGCGGGCGCTGTGGGGCAAAGACGGAGGACAGCAAGATCGAGCGGGCGCTCGTCTGCCCGGTCTGCGGCCAGACGGAATATCCAAAGATCTCCCCGGCAGTCATCGTGGCGATCACGAACGGGGACAAACTTCTTATGTCGCGCTACCGCGTCAACCACAGTACCTACCGTGGATATGCGCTGATCGCTGGATTTGTCGAGATTGGGGAGACATTTGAAGAGACCGTCCGCCGCGAAGTGATGGAGGAAGTCGGGCTGAAAGTTAAAAATATCCGCTATTTCAAGAGTCAGCCGTGGGCGTTTACCGATACGGAGATGATCGGATTTTTTGCAGAACTGGATGGGGACGATAAGATCCGGCTGCAGGAGGACGAGCTTTCTGAGGCAGGCTGGTATACGCGTGAGGAGATCCCGGACGATGCACGCCTCATCAGTGTCGGAACCGAGATGAAGATGTATTTTAAATACGGTCCGGACTGGGAAAAAAAGTGGCAGGAACACCAGAAATGATGTGTTGATATATCGTTAATGTACACAGGTAGGCACTTTTGGAACCGAAAGTGCCGTAAGAAAACGTGGTGGCAGCAGGAATTTGCCGTATTTAAATGCGGCAAATTCCGTTACTGGGCACGTATGCGTGAACAGTAATGATATATCTCTGAGGAATACAAAGCATTCCTTTTAATTAGTTGACAAACTGAGAATTGGTTGCTATCATTAAGGCAATACGAACAAGACAGAAGATCAAGGTGGGAAGATTGCATGAGCAGAATTGTATTATCATTGCTGGTAGATAATACTGCCGGCGTTTTAAGCCGTGTGGCTGGACTTTTCAGCCGCCGCGGATATAATATCGAAAGTCTTACAGTTGGCGTGACCGCGGATCCGAGATACTCCCGTATGACGGTTGTATCGCTGGGCGATCATCAGGTTCTGGAGCAGATTCAGAAGCAGCTTGGAAAACTGGAAGATGTACACGACATCAAGGAACTGCGGGAAGGTCATTCCGTATATCGTGAGCTGATGCTCGTCAAGGTGAGAGCAAATGCGAACCAGCGGATGGCGATCAATGCGATTTCCGAGATTTTCCGTGCGTCGATTGTCGATGTGGGAAAAGATTCTGTCACTGTTATGCTGACAGGCGACCAGTCCAAACAGGACGCGCTGATTAATCTTCTGGAAGATTATGAGATTCTGGAATTAGCCAGAACAGGTCTTACCGGTCTTTCCAGAGGTGCGGATGATATCCGCTATCTGCCATAGTACATCAGTCGATAGACTGGATACAAGGCATTCAACAGGTTTACAAAGTCTGGTCCAAAGACGCACAGAGAGGCGCCGGTCTATGCTTTATAATAAATTTATTTTATTTTTGTTAGATCCAAGGAGGAAATGAAAAATGGCAGCAAAGATTTACTATCAGGAAGATTGTAATTTATCCTTATTAGAAGGACAGAAGATTGCTATTATCGGTTACGGCAGCCAGGGTCATGCACATGCCCTGAACTTAAAAGAGTCCGGATGCGATGTTATCATCGGTCTTTACAAGGGCAGCAAGTCTTGGGCAAAAGCAGAGGCACAGGGATTTAAAGTATACACCGCAGCAGAGGCTGCAAAACAGGCTGATATCATCATGATCCTGATCAACGATGAGCTTCAGGCAGATATGTACAAGAAAGACATCGAGCCAAACCTGGAAGAGGGCAACATGCTTATGTTCGCTCATGGCTTTAACATCCACTTCGGATGCATCAAACCGCCGAAGAATGTCGATGTAACCATGATCGCTCCGAAGGCACCGGGTCACACTGTAAGAAGTGAGTATCAGGCTGGTAAGGGTACACCGTGTCTGGTAGCAGTAGAGCAGGATTACACAGGCAAAGCACTTGACCGTGCACTGGCTTATGGTCTTGGCATCGGCGGCGCTAGAGCAGGTCTTCTGGAGACTACATTCCGTACCGAGACTGAGACAGACCTCTTCGGTGAGCAGGCAGTTCTTTGTGGCGGTGTTTGTGCTCTGATGCAGGCTGGTTTCGAGACTCTGTGTGAGGCTGGTTATGACCCGAGAAATGCTTACTTCGAGTGTATCCACGAGATGAAGCTGATCGTAGACCTGATTTATCAGTCTGGTTTCGCTGGTATGAGATACTCCATCTCCAACACAGCTGAGTACGGCGATTATGTAACCGGACCGAAGATCGTTACCGCTGAGACAAAGAAAGCTATGAAGAAAATTCTGTCCGATATCCAGGACGGTACCTTTGCAAAAGAGTTCTTACTGGATATGTCCCCGGCAGGTCGTCAGGTACACTTCCAGGCTATGAGAAAGCTTGCTTCCGAGCATCCGTCTGAGAAAGTCGGCGCAGAGATCCGTAAGCTTTACAGCTGGAACAACGAGAACGATAAGCTGATCAACAACTAATCGTTTTTCGAATATAGGAAATCTTATACAGGGCTGCTGCAGTTTTGCAGCGGTCCTGTTTTTTGTGTAATAGGAAATTTCTTGGAATTCCCTATTAGACAAAAAGGCACTAACGTGCCAATGATGGGCACCCACGCGAAGATGCAGGTTGTCGCAAGCGACCGCGCTCGGCGCGAGAATGTGCCAGGGCACATTTTTTTTACATGAATGGGAAAGGAAACGCGGATGAAACGCTATGATGACGTAAATATAATCAAGGCATACGCCTGTCTGGCGGTCTTTGGAAGTCACTGGTTCGGTACATTCGGGAGTTGGGGCAGCAATAAGGTAAATGCGCTGATGGAAATAGGACCGCTTCCCCTGCTCCGCTATGGAACCTTCGGGGTTAGTCTTTTTTTGATGATCAGCGGAATGCTGATAGCCGATAAGGTATATTCCGGGCGATTTACTTCGTGGAGCTTAGAGATCCTGCGCCGCTATCTGAAACTGACCTGCCCGCTGACGGTCACATTTCTGCTGGCATATCTATTTTACCGGAGCGGTCTCTTCTACACAGTGCGGGTTGCGCCGCGTCTGGAAAATGAGTGGCTGAGCAACTTTTACAGCTATCTGCCAGGCGGTCTGAAGGCGATCCGCTATGCCTGGTTTGATACAATCTTCAAGGCGGATTCAACGTACTATGGTCCATCCTGGATGCTGACCTACACTTTCATGGGAAGTATTCTGACTCTTGTACTTTCATCCGCCCTCCGGGAAGTAGGAACCCGCCAGAAAATCCTGATTCTGGCAGGTGTCGCGGCAGTGCTGATCGGATTGAATAGCTTTTATATCTGCCTGCTTCTGGGAAATGGGATCTGTCTGCTGATGCGGGCAGTTGAGAACTCCATGAAAGAAAGAGAGCGAAAAGAGAATTTGCTTAAAGATGGAGAAGGAAAATATGGCATCTTTGGCGCTGCCCTCTGGATTTTCAGCATCTGGTTCGTCCGAAAATCTTTCTGGATCGGAACCACATTGGGAGCGCATGGATTTCCAGGCGGACTCGGAACCATGGAATTCTATGGTCATGTAGCTGCATTCCTGATGATTTTAGGCTTCCGTCTCTTCTGGCTCGGCGGTCTGGAGACCTGGCTTCCGGAGACTCTCAAAAAAATCATTCTGTGGATCGGCGAGTATAGCATGGGAATCTTCCTGACGCACTGGCTTGTGATTGCCAGCTTTTCCTGTTGGTTTTACAGCATTTATTCCGAGGCGGGGGAGAAGCTGGCGATCGGGGTGAATCTGGTTCTGAGCTGTATTTTAATTGGAATTTGTTCGAAAGTGTATGTCTGGCTGGTAGATGGGAAAATATTCCCATGTGTGTGGAAATGTGCGAAGAATATTTTAAAATAAAATTGAAAAATAGGAACTAAACAGAAAAAGTCCGGCGTATGTAAGTTCGACCACCATGCGCCGGATCTTTTCCCTCCGTGTTGCTAATTATTTCATCATTCCGAACAAAACTGCACAAAATCATTCATCGTCCGCGTCATCGCCGACGGATGATAAGCAAATCCAATCGTCCGGTTTCGGATTGGCGTTTCCAGCGGGAGTTCGATCAGCGAACCATCCTTTAATTCTTCCTGCACAAACTCGCGGATCACACATCCGATTCCGAGCCCCGTTTTGGCAAATTCAATCAGAAGATCCATCGTCGTTGCCTCTAAAATCTGCTTTGGTTCAATTCCGTGCTCTGCAAAGTACGCATCAATGTGGGTGCGCGTCATATTGCTGCGGTCGAGCAACAGGATTGTCCCGGATTCGAACGGATCGACATCGGCACCTTCGCGGATCCGCAGATTTTCCAGATAAGACCGGGTACAGACAAAGGTGTCCTCGATTCGCATGACGGGAAGAAACGAAAGGTAGCGGCGGTTTTTGGGCTCGGCGATCAGACCGATGTCGAGCTTCTGCTGTTCCAGCATCGAGATTGTGCGTGCGGTGTCCTGACTTTCAATCAAGATGCGGACATGCGGGTACTGTGCAATAAATTCTTTTAAATAAGGAAGAAGAATATATTTGCACAGAGTGTTGCTAACGCCGATCTTGAGCTGTCCGATGTGGAGGTTCTGGATCTGTTTTAGCTCATTTTCGCCGCGCTCCAGTGCTTCAAAGGCGGCTTCCACATGCTGAAATAAGACCTGTCCCTCTGCGGTCAGGGAGACGCCGCGGGAATTGCGGATAAAAAGTGCCATGCCGAGGCTTTCTTCCAGCTTGCTGATTGATTTGCTGATCGCGGGCTGGCTGATAAAAAGTTCCTTAGCGGCGCGGGAAATATTGCCGGCGCGTGCAACGGCGTAGAAAATACGGTACTGGGTTAAATGTTGTTCCATAATACTCCTTTATATCTATAAAGTTACTGTTCACGCATACGTGCCCAGTAACGGAATTTGCCGCGGCTTCGCATTTAAATACGGCAAATTCCTGCTGCCACCACGTTTTTTTACGGCACTTTCGGTTCCAAAAGTGCCTACTCGTGAACAGTAACACTATAACTTCGACTCATAGTATCTATTAATAATATATATTTGTATTATAACAGAACCGGTGCTATAATACAAACATAAAAAAGCAAAAGATGGCAGCGGCACCGTTGGAACAGAGTTTTTTTCCTATAACAGTAAGGGCATCGGAGCCGTTGCCAAGTATATATATGCAGGAGGAAATAAATCATGGGAATGACAATGACACAGAAGATCCTGGCAGCGCACGCGGGTCTTGCAGAGGTAAAAGCAGGACAGTTGATCGAAGCAGATCTGGATCTGGTTCTTGGAAATGATATCACAACGCCGGTAGCGGTCAATGAGATGAAGAAGATGGACAACCAGACGGTATTCAATCATGACAAAATTGCGCTGGTTATGGATCATTTTATCCCGAATAAGGATATCAAGTCGGCGGAAAACTGCAAATGCTGTCGTGAATTTGCCTGTCGTCATGATATCACCAACTATTTTGACGTAGGAGAGATGGGAATCGAGCATGCACTCCTTCCGGAAAAAGGTCTGGTTGTAGCAGGTGACGCAGTCATCGGTGCGGATTCCCATACCTGTACATACGGCGCACTTGGCGCATTCTCTACAGGTGTCGGCAGTACCGATATGGCAGCTGGCATGGTAACCGGTAAGGCTTGGTTCAAGGTACCGTCCGCGATCAAGTTCAACCTGATCGGCAAACCGGCAAAATGGGTCAGTGGTAAAGATGTCATTCTTCACATTATCGGTATGATCGGTGTAGATGGCGCGCTGTACCGTTCCATGGAGTTTGTCGGCGAGGGCATCAAGAACCTTTCCATGGATGACCGTTTCACGATCTGCAACATGGCGATCGAGGCAGGCGGCAAGAACGGTATCTTTCCGGTTGATGAGAAGACCATCGAGTACTTAAAAGAGCATTCTAAACGTGATTTCAAGGTATATGAGGCAGATCCGGATGCAGAGTATGACGAAGAGTACACCATAGACTTATCCGAGTTAAAGCCGACCGTATCCTTCCCGCACCTTCCGGAGAATACGAGAACGATCGATGAGGTGGGTGACATTGCGATCGATCAGGTTGTCATTGGCTCCTGTACGAACGGACGTATCGAGGATATGCGTATCGCAGCTGAGATCTTAAAGGGCAGAAAAGTGAAAAAAGGTCTGCGCTGCATCGTGATTCCGGCGACACAGTCGATCTATTTACAGTCCATGAAAGAGGGACTTTTAGAGACCTTCATCGAGGCTGGTGCTGTTGTCAGCACTCCGACCTGTGGTCCGTGCCTGGGCGGTTATATGGGTATCCTGGCAGAAGGCGAGAGATGTGTATCCACGACCAACCGTAACTTCGTTGGACGTATGGGACACGTGGATTCTGAGATTTATCTGGCAAGCCCGGCAGTGGCAGCAGCCAGCGCCATTACCGGAAAAGTGAGCGGACCGGCGGAACTGGGACTGTAATAGGCATAAAAGTTTAGGAATAAGTAAAACGGATGTAACTGTTCAGTAGGTCTGCGCGTGACTGTGAAGGTACTGAACAGTTACAAACGGATATTACGGTTCGGGGAAAGGTTTCCTGCAATCGCAGGTGCCGTCTCGTGAATTGGAATAAAATAACAGGATAAATCGCAGGAGGATATAGAAATGAAAGCAAATGGACATGTATTTAAATATGGAGACAATGTAGATACAGACGTTATCATCCCGGCAAGATACTTAAACTCTCCGGATGGCAACGAGCTGGCAAAACATTGTATGGAAGATATTGATAAAGAGTTTGTAAATAAAGTACAGAAGGGTGATATCATCGTAGCAAATAAGAACTTTGGCTGCGGTTCTTCCCGCGAGCATGCGCCGCTGGCAATCAAATGTGCAGGAGTAAGCTGTGTTATTGCTGAGACGTTTGCACGTATTTTCTACCGCAACTCTATTAATATCGGTCTGCCGATCATCGAGTGCCCGGAGGCTGCAAAAGCAATCGCGGCTGGTGATGAGGTAGAGGTTGATTTTGACAGCGGTGTGATTACCGATAAAACCACCGGCCAGAGCTTCCAGGGGCAGGCGTTCCCGGAGTTCATGCAGAAGATCATCACAGCCGGTGGACTGGTAAACTATATCAACCAGAAATAAGAGGAGTGCACTAAATCTGTCTCCAGAAAGGGTTTAGCTTATGACAAAAACAAACGTAATGCGTCTTTTAGACGCGGCTGGAATCGATTATGAAGCAGGCGAGTATGAAGTAGATGAGGACGACTTATCCGGCAGCCATGCGGCGGATATGATGGGGATGGACCATGACACGATGTTCAAAACGCTCGTTTTAAAGGGCGATAAGAACGGCTATCTGGTCTGCTGTATCCCGGTCGATGAGGAGCTGGACCTGAAAAAGGTGGCAAAGGCTTCCAAGGACAAGAAAGTGGAGATGATCCATATGAAGGAACTTCTTCCGCTGACTGGCTATATGCGAGGTGGTTGTTCCCCGATCGGCATGAAAAAGAAGTTCCCTACTTATATAGAAGAAACAGCGCAGATTTTCGACAAAATCAGCATCAGCGCGGGTCAGAGAGGTGTTCAGGTCATTCTGAATCCGGAGGAACTTGCAAAATATGTGGATGCACAGTTTGTAGCGCTGATCTAGAGTGGTAAAGAGTTTGGGTGGCAGTGATCGGACACCGGACAGTGGATTGTATGTGTTGGTTTCACATAATCGGAGTTTGTCTGACACATTTACAGATACCATAATTGTTCTATTACAGTTGACATAAAAAACAGGCGACTTGATTCGCCTGTTTTTTTGACGGGCAGAATTTAACAGAATTGTAAAAAATTGAAAATTTTATACCAGCCAAAGTTTATAAAAATTGGGAAGAAAAAGCAAAAAAGTTTATAAAATGCTCACATAAATATTAAGGAAAAGTTAAATTAGAACGTGATTTGTCACAAAAATGTAAAAAAGACGTTGACTTTGAAGCCGGAAACCACATATAATGTCTCCCGTCACTTGAAGGAAGCGGCACAGGCAGAGAGGATCTGTCCTTAGCTGTCAGAAAAAATCAGACAGCCAAAGAAGATGCCGCAGATGTTAAATGGCAGTCAGACCGGTTTTGGGAGGACTGCACTGATAGAAAGAGGAGAGTGTATGCCAAGCATTGACACATTTCTTCAGACTGCTTATCAGTTTATAAAGGCATTATTTGTCCGTGTGACAAAAAGGATGTACCGGACCGCAGCCGTATTGATGACGGGGGCAGCGGTTGTGACGGTGATAGCATTTAATTCGGTCAGTTTTGGCGGCGTTGGCAAAAATGCAGCCTCGGCACACCGGGAATATCCGGATGATGTGGAACTGACAGAAATGCTGCAGTCAGAAGAAACGACAGAGACAGAGAGCTTATCAGAATTTACGATTCTCGCCTCCAACGAGGAAAGTCAGCATCTACTTGGACAGAGGCTGGAGCAGGGGATTCAGGATGAACTTGCGAAGGAAGCTCTGGAAGTAGAGGTAATCGAACGAGAAGTACGAATGCAGACCCAGCAGGCGGCGCAGGAAGCAGAAGAACGGGAGCGCCGGGAACGCGCAGTCATCTCTTACAGCGATGAAGATTACAGTGTTCTGCAGAAAATTGTGCAGGCGGAGGCGGGTGTGTGTGACGACAGGGGAAAGATACTGGTTGCAAATGTAATCATCAACCGGGTGAAAAACAAGAAATTCCCGAACAGCGTTAAAGCCGTTGTGTACGAACCATCCCAGTTCTCACCGGTACTGGATGGAACGATCAACAGCTGTAAGGTAACGCAGCAGACAATTGACTGCGTCAACCGTGCACTGGAAGGCGAGGATTACTCGGGCGGCGCCCTGTACTTCATGAACCGCGGAATCTCTGCTTCCTCCAATGTACGCTGGTTCGATGGCAAGCTGACCTATGTCATGCAGCATGGTGGACATGAATTTTACAAATAAAGAGTGAAAAGCAGAAAAGAAAGATGGCTGGAGAAAAGTTGTCTTTCTTTTTTGCGTAAAATGTATTAGAATGGTCGTAAGCAATGAAAATGTAGTTTTTTCAAGCTGGTGTGCTGCGGAGTAATGCACTGCGGACTACAATAAGGAGAACGAACCATATGAACCATATCATACTATTTGACCTCGACGGAACCCTTACAGATCCGAAGGAAGGCATCACAAAGTCTGTCCAGCATGCGCTGCAGGCATACGGGATCGATGAGCCGGATCTGGATAAACTGTGTCCGTTCATCGGACCGCCGCTGTCGGACAGTTTTAAAGAATATTACGGATTCAGCGAAGCGCAGGCGCGCGAAGCGATCGGCCATTTCCACGAATATTTTACGAAACAGGGAATGTTTGAAAATAAAGTCTATCCGGGAATTCGGGAGATGCTGACACGTTTAAAGGATGCCGGTCTTACGCTGGCGGTGGCAACCTCAAAGCCGGAACCGTTTGCTATTCAGATTCTGGAGCATTTTGATCTGCTTTCCTACTTTACCTTGGTTGGCGGGGCGGATATGGAGGAGATCCGGGTCCGCAAAGGCGATGTGATTGCCTACACGCTGGACCGTCTGGGAACAACACCGGAGGAATCGAAGGTTATCATGGTGGGCGACCGGAAGCACGATATTATCGGGGCGCATGAAAATCAGCTCCCATGTGCGGCAGTGCTGTATGGATATGGTTCCCGGGAAGAATTTACGGAAAATGGGGCAGACTACCAGATTGAGACGGTGGAAGAGCTGGGAGATTTCCTGATGAAGTGGGGAGAAGTATAAAAGACAAAAAGGAGCTTCTTAATCCGTTACTGGGCACGTATGCGCGAACAGTAACAACCTGACCGCATTATCAGAAAATGGAACTTGAAAAAACATCCGACTTGCGGTATAATAGCCGTATCAAAAGAGAATATTTGTAATTCCTGGGATGCTCGACAACTCTTGCTTTTTTTGAACCTACATTTTGACTAACGGGATTCCGATATTTTTAGATGGATGTCAGGCCTCCTCTCGAGTGGAAGACAGAAATCTAAGTGAGGTTGCCCACCTAGCAGCGCTAGGCGTCAATATGGTAAGAGCCGGCATTTTGGGGTTACAAAGGATAAAAGCAGCGAGCAATCGCTGCTTTCTCTGTAAAAGAAAGTGTGTAAAGAAAATGTAACATTTTCCAGAAGCACATTGTAAAATCAGAAAAGAGGAACGGATAAGAACATAAGTATGGAAAAAAGAGATTTCAAAGAATACATTTATATGGGTATGACGGCAGTTTCGGTGATTGCGGTCTGCATACTGCTCTGGTTCAGCATCCAACACTGGGATGTGGTGTCGGCGGGCACCCGCAAGGTTGTGAAAATCCTTGCGCCGATTCTCTGCGGTGCGGTGCTGACGTATCTGACCGCCCCGGCATATAACTGGGTAGCAGGGATCGTGGAAAAGACCCTTGGCTCTGTCACTAAGAATTCCAAATACGTCCGTGGTGCAGCCCGGATACTTGCGACGGCAGCATGTCTGGGGCTGGTTATTGTGCTTGTGGTAGGGATGTTCCAGCTTATGATCCCGCAGCTGATCGAGAGTTTGATCGGCATTCAGGATTCATTTCCGCTGTATGTGCAGAATGTGTATGAATGGATTCAGCGTATTTTGAAAAATAATCCGGAGATCGAAAATATGGTTCTGAGCAGTTTTGAAAATAACCTGGCAGTTTTTCAGAACTGGGCGGAGAAATCGTTTACCAACATTGATATGCACCGGATTGGACAGATCGTGACAGGCCTTTCCAGCAGCGTGCTGGGTGTCCTGGAATTTATCAAAAACTGGCTGATCGGTCTGATCGTCATGGTGTATCTGCTAAATATCAAAGATACATTGGCAGCACAGGGAAAGAAGATTGTTTATGGCTGCCTGAATCTAAGACAGGCGAATTTGGTAATCGAGGAGCTCCGGTTTATCAATCAGATGTTCGGCGGCTTCATCATCGGCAAGCTGGTGGATTCCCTCATTATCGGTATTATCTGTTTCATCGGTGTGACGATCTTAAATATGCCGTTCCCGATGCTTTTGAGCGTCATTATCGGTGTGACGAATGTGATACCTTTTTTTGGACCGTTCATCGGTGCGATACCGGCAGCGTTCCTGGTATTCTTAGTCAGTCCGCTCCAGTGTGTGTATTTCCTCATCTGGATTCTGCTTCTGCAGCAGTTTGACGGCAATATTCTGGGACCGAAGATCCTGGGCAATTCGACAGGACTTTCGAGTTTCTGGGTACTGTTTTCGATTCTCTTCTTTGGCGGACTCTTTGGTTTCGTCGGCATGATTATCGCTGTACCGGCATTTGCGGTTATCTATGACTTGATCTCCCGCGCGGTGCACCGGTCACTGCGGCTTCGAAAATTGCCGATGGAGACAGACGAATACCGGAAGTTAGACCACATTGATGAGAAAACAGGAACGTTTATGGAGTTAAATAAAAAGTGACTGTGAATGAGAAAGGACAGTTAAAAAATAAAGGCGGCTGGAGAAATATGGAAAAGAAAACAGGCAGATCGCGAAAGGCAGTACAGTCTCTGAAACCTAAAAAGCTGGTTTACTGGGCAGTGGCGATTCCGGCTTTTCTGGCACTCCTGCTCTTTGCAATTGTATTTTTGGATCACTCGGATAATGATATTTCACGCGCCATGGCATCGAAAGCTATGGCGTTATCATTTGCAGACCGGGACGACATCGTTGCGTCGCAGGGAGAACACGGAAGCCATTTTGGAACGCCGGATCAGGATGAATGGTATGCCAAATATATTGACTATATGATTGAGGAAGGCTATCTGGAGCCGGGAGACGAGAAGATAAGTAAAAGCTACGCGATGGGCGCACTGACCTATGGCGAAGCGGCATATGCAGCAGATCGCGTTTCAAAAGGGCTTTCGAGCGCCCTGAATGTATCTAAAAATAAATATAAAAAGGCAATGCCGAAGGAAGAATGGTGGCTGTTTTATGAGTCATTCTTAAAAAAGGCAGATTCGGAAAACGCGGTCAAAAAACAGAAGCTGGTGCTTTATGGAACACCGAAAAATGTGAAGGAAGCAGCGGCATGGACGGCATATACGGATCAGGGAACGATGAATTTTGAGGGCGTGTCGCTGGATGCCTGCATCGATCGGAAGATCGAGGTCTATGAGCGTGATGGTTCGATCATCACGCTGTGCGGCGTACAGTCTGAAAAAGTTACATATAAGAATGTCTGGATCGTTCCGGGAGAATCGGGTGGGATGGATGTGTATATTGGCACGATCGTCCGGACATTTCCAGAGGAAGAAAAGCTCAAGGATCGTACCGATGGCGTGCTGGCGGATGTCGAGCTGGATAAGGGCAAGATCCGCAAGCTGTCGCTCAAGGAAGACATGATCGAAGGAAAGGTACTCTCGGTCAAGGATGATACGATCGAGATTGACGGGTACGGAACGCTGAAACTGGACGATGATTTTAAAGTATATAAAACATATGGAGTCGTCAAGGAGCAGAAAAAGCGGGATGTGCTGGTCGGCTATGATCTGGGAAAATTTGTCGTGGCTGGCAAAAAGGTTTGCGCAGCACTCTTAAATCATGATTTTTCAGCGACGAACATTCGCGTGCTGATCATGAATGATGATTATTCCTCCTTGTTTCACACGAAGGTGGTACTCCAGTCGGACAGCACGATGCATGTGACCTGGGGCGAATCAGAGGAGACTTTGAGCCCGGGAACGAAATTGTCCGTGAGTCCTGGCGATGACCGCCTGAAAGAAGGGCGCATGACGATCACGCTGGAAGATCCGCAGAAGGAGATCCGCATCCTGAGCACCAAGCGGGCGCAGGGAACGCCGTCGTATTTCGGCAGCTTCGAGTTGAGCGAGGAGTCGGATGGGCTGCTTCTGATCAATGAGCTGGACGTCGAAGATTACCTGACACGCGTAGTGCCGAGCGAGATGCCATCCAATTATGAGCTGGAGGCGCTCAAGGCGCAGGCAGTTTGCGCACGGACGTATGCCTACCGGCAGATCAAGCGAATGCCTACAGCCGTTACGGCGCACACGTTGATGACAGCACGAACTATCAGGTGTACAATAATACAGAGAGCAGCGAGCGGACGAATCTGGCAGTCAAGGAGACGGACGGGAAGATTGTATATTACAACGATACTCCGGCGGAAACGTATTATTTTTCAACTTCCTGCGGATATTCGACCGATGGAACGATCTGGGGCGCCAGCAAAGACGAGGTTCCGTATCTGAAAGGGATCGGTTTGACGGAAAAGAAGAAGATTCCGGATTTGACGGACAACGACACATTTCTCAAGTTTATCCAGGGACAGGGTGAGCAGAATTATGATTCCTCGTTCCCGATGTACCGCTGGAAAACAACGATCACGAATAAGAAGCTGCAGCAGAAGGTAGATACCATCGGCGAGATTCAGGGTATTTTTGTGACTTCCCGCGGTAAGGGTGGTATCGCCCAGACGGTGCAGATCGTCGGAAGCGAGGGAACCAAGACACTGAAAGGTCAGAGTCAGATCCGGAGTGTCCTCGGCTCGGAATCACTCGTTTATAAGAAAAATGACGGAACCGAACTGACAGGATGGAGTACGCTTCCGAGTGCCTTTTTCTCGGTGGATGAAACTGCCAGGGATGAGGAAAAAGACATCCGCACATTTACCATCTGGGGCGGCGGCTACGGTCACGGAGTCGGCATGAGCCAGAACGGCGCACAGGAGATGGCGCGCGAAGGCAAGAATTATGAAGAGATTCTGATGTTCTTTTATGATGGGGTTGAAATTCGGGATTGTGAGGAAGATTAGATTTAGAAGATGGCTGCGCTGAAAGGGCACGGTCAGGATTCCTCCCCAAATGATAAGAGTGTGTGATTGGGGTAAATTTAGAAAAAAATTCAGGTATTATGTATTATTAAGTAGAAAAGAGACGCATCCGTAAAATGAAAGAAGCGTCTCTTTTTCTGCTGCTTGTATGGATTCAAGGATGAAGCAGTTATACTGCGTGACGGACTATTTGCGGTACAAATATTTTGGAAGTCCGTTTTCCATAATATGGGAAACGTCCCCTTGGATCAGCGGCTGCGAGTAAGCCAGGAAATCATCGCTGACATCGGTACCGTTTTTCGTGATCCACTCAGCAGGTACTTTCTTTTCCTGATTGCAGATCAGATTGACATCCTTGAGAACTGGATGAATTTTATATACAGTGTTACGATGTTTTACGCATGAAGCGGATGCTGCGCCTAAGTCCGCAGCGTTTGAAACGGCAGCAGCTGCATGAACAGGTTCAGAAGCAGCTGTATCAGTCTCACGCTCAAATGCGACCATCTGTCCAGTGTGACCGTCCAGGCTGCCTGGACGCCGAAACGACCTGCCATTTCAGCCTCGTTTAAATCAGTACCGGAAACGGTGAGACCGGAGCAGCGCTGGTTGACGTTGAGCTCAACCGAGCGCACCTTGACGCCGAACTGGTTGCGGACATAATTTTCCAGAATTTTGCCGCATCCGGCTAACATTTTGTGACCGAAGGTGTCGACCTGGGCTTCGGTTGAATATTCGCAGATAAAACGACCACCGTGGTCGCGGATGCCCTCGGAGACGCAGACGATGACATTCGCTGTCTTTTCAAACGCTTTCTTTAAGTCGTCATTAAATTGTGCCAGCTCAAATGGAGCTTCCGGCAGATAGATTAAGAGCGGATTGTCACCGGCTTCCTTGCGTGCTAAGGCAGAGGCAGCCGTCAGCCATCCGGCATGGCGTCCCATGATCTCAACGATGGTGACCGATTTCTGCTGATAGACAGAGGCGTCCAGCGCAATTTCACGGACGGATGCAGCGACATAGCGGGCAGCGCTGCCGTATCCCGGCGTGTGATCGGTCAGGACGAGATCGTTGTCGATCGTCTTGGGAATGCCGATAAAGCGGATAGGGCTTTTGATCTGCGCCGCATAGCGGGAAAGCTTGCTGACGGTGTCCATCGAGTCGTTGCCGCCGATGTAAAAGAAATAGCCGATGTCCAGCCGCTCCAGTTTTTCAAAGAGGACGCGGTAGAAGCTGTCGGAGAGGTTCTCAGGGAGTTTAAAACGGCAGGAACCCAGATACGCCGCCGGAGTCAGGCGAAGAAGTTCCAGATCGTCATCGGAGAGTGTTTCTGAAAGGTTCATATAAGAATCCGCGAGAAAGCCCTCGATTCCATTTATCATACCGTAGACGCAGCCAACCGCATCGCTGTGGCGCGCACCTTCGCAGATAACACCGTAAAGGCTCCCGTTGATAACCGCGGTCGGTCCGCCGGACTGTCCGACTAAGATGTTTTTCTTGTTCATAAGGTAAATCTCCTTTTTGTGAGGTAAGTACAAGGTTTATGATATAAAAAGTTTCAAATCAATATAAAAATGTACATAAAATGATTTGCTGGAGTTGTATTTTTCATAGAGGCAAAAACAAATCAAAAAGTACAACTCAAAACGTATCTATTGTAGCGGAAAGAGAGGAAGAAAGCAAGAGAAAAAGGCATATATGATAAATAATATGAAAAGCGGATACTCGGAAGCAGATAAAAGGCGTATAAAAATTTGGAGATTGATGTATAGAATAACAGAAACGGGTCATACTGTTAGTATCACAAAAGAGAAATTTTTGAATACTTATCCTCCCCTTTTTAATACCCTGTTCGTTGGCTTTGTGCAGCGGACGGGGTGTTTTTTTGTTTCATAGGAAATTACCGAAAAGCCTTTTTTAACAGGAAAACCGCGAATTTTAACCCGGATTAGCTTGCAGAGAAATGGAAGCTGCCGCTCAATCATCTATTTTTGATAATGATTTTGCAACAGCCTCTTTGTTCTTGTGATTAAAAGTATTTCCGATTCCCCCACAAATTTGCCTTTTTCAGATCCAGATACTCATTGTAGGCTTTTTCCAGGATCTGTTTTTCGTTGGAAAATTTCAGAAGGTGGTAGGCTTCGTAAAATTTGTAGTAGCCGGAATCGACGAAGTATTCTTCGCGCTGCGGCTTGCTGTAGTAGCTGTCCGCCATCATCAGATACCAGTGCACGGTCTTTTCGATGGTATCCTGAGGGGTGTTGAAGGTGTACTGGCTTTTGCCAATGTACTTGATGATGGAGGCGGCGACGCCAGTCTCCTCATGAACCTCCCGGAGGGCGGTCTGCTTGAAGTCTTCGCCCGGTTCTACGGTTCCTTTGGGAAGAACCCAGCCTTCGTATTTGTTCCGGTAGTTTTTGTAAAGAACGAGTAATTTTCCCCGAAATATAACCACACCGCCGCAGCTCGTTGCTTCGATCATCTGCAATCCCTCCTGTCCTGGTGTGTGCATGGAAGTTGATTCGTGGCGTATATCCGTGTGCCGGGAACCAGCTTTATGCATATGATTTATACTGGTTTTAGTATACCGCGTTTTGCATGATTATGCAAGATTGGAAAGTCACATAAGGCATCATGAGAAAATCCTGTTACAGTTTGCACAATGTGTGAACTGTAAAAAATCATAAGAAAGATATAAGAAACAGAAGAAAGAAAATCTGGTATGATGAAGATGGAAATGGCTCATATTACAAAAGAATGCAGGCATATGTGCAGCGGAACCTAAAAAATACACAGAATTTGGATGATAGAATTACGAAAAAAAGACAGGAGGCAGGAAAATGGCACAGACAGAACAGAAGAATCAGAATGTAAAAAAACAGTTTGAGGAGCTGCAGTCTCTTTTGGAGCGGGCGATGGCGCTTCAGACGTCGATGGTTTTGTTTGAGTGGGATGATGAGACGCTGGCGCCGAAGGGTGCAGCAGAGCATACCGCGCGGGTGATAGGTTCACTTTCGGAGCAGTATCAGGAGATTCTGGCGTCAATGCGTTTTAAGGAGCTGCTGGATGCCTGCCAGAAGGCAGAAAAAGAGAATGCGGGCGTATTTGATGAGGTGCAGTCGGCAATTCTCCGGGAAGCAGCCGAGGAGCAGGAGCGGCTTTCCTGCATTCCGCCGGAGGAATACCGTGCGTATGCAGAACTTACGGCGCGTGCGACGGGAATCTGGACGCGTGCGCGAGAGAAAAATGATTTTGCTTCATTTGCCCCTGTTTTGAAGGAGATTATTTCCTATCAGAAGAAATTTGCGGCGTACCGGGCAAAGCCGGGACAGAAGCTTTACGATGTGATGCTGGATACCTACGAAAAAGGTTTTAATATGGAGATGTTAGATCCATTTTTTGAGCTGATGAAAGGGAAAATCGTGCCGCTTTTGAAAGAATCGGCAGAGCGCTCGAAGACGGTTCCGGACGCCTTTTTATCTGCAGATTATCCGGAGGCGGCGCAGGCAGAGGCGGCGCGTTTCCTAGCAGAATATGAGGGCTTTGATTTTGACCGGGGAGTACTGGCACTCAGCGCCCATCCGTTTACGACGAATCTGCACAATCATGATGTACGGATCACGACGCATTATCAGAAACGGATTGATTCTTCGATTTTTTCCGTGCTGCATGAGACGGGACATGCTATCTATGAATTTGGCATCCGGGATGACCTGACACAGACGCTGGTGGGGCAGGGAACTTCGATGGGAATGCATGAATGCCAGTCCCGTTTCTTTGAAAATATCGTGGGGCGCAGCCATGCATTCTGGAAACCGATTTATGGAAAAGTGGCGCAGATGTTTGGAAGCCGCTGACGGAGACGAGTCTGGAGAATTTTCTGGCGGCGGTTAATAGAACCGTTCCGGGGCTGATCCGGACGGAAGCGGATGAGCTTTCTTATCCGCTGCATGTGCTGGTGCGCTATGAAATTGAGAAAATGCTGATTGAGGAGGATCTGGAGGTGGAGAAACTGCCGCAGATCTGGAATGATAAGTATGAAGAATACCTGGGAGTACGCCCGTCCACGGATCGGGAGGGCGTACTGCAGGATATTCACTGGTCACAGGGATCGATCGGCTATTTTCCGTCCTATGCATTAGGAAATGCCTTTGGCGCGCAGATTTATCACCAGATGAAGAAGGAATTGCCGGTAGAAAAACTACTGGAGGCTGGAAACCTGGGAGAAATCCGCGAATATCTGCGGAAAAATATTCACCAGTATGGCAAATTGAAGGACAGCCGTCAGATCCTGCGCGATATGACGGGGGAAGATTTTAATCCGTCATATTATGTGGCATATCTGGAAGAGAAGTATGGACGGTCGGAGAAAGAGCAGTAAGGCGGTCGATCTGTTCTTTCTTGAATTCCAGAGAGGAATGAAAATAGTATTCAAGCGTGACTTTCAAATCGGAGTGTCCCAGAATTTCGCTGAGCGTTTTGGGATCCATGCCATTTGTGATACAGCGGGTGGCAAACGTGTGCCGGATTGCATGAAAATTCAGATAGCGCAGTCCGGCTTGAGATAGAATGCGCTGGTAGTGATTCTGGAAGGTTCGCGGATCCATCGGGAAGCTGGCAGATTGTGACAGCAGAAAATAATCCGGGTGTTCCGGATGAGAATATGGCTGTAGGATCGGCAGAAGGAAAGCGGGCAGGGGAACCAAACGGTTGGAGGAGATGCTTTTGGGACCGGATAAAATGAGTTCTGATTTATGGGTTGTGTCAAGGCGCGTCAGGCGCTGCACCGTGTGTCGGACATGGAGATAGCGATCGGAAAAATGAATATTTTCCCAACGCAGGGCGCAGAGTTCTCCAACCCGCAGCCCTGTATAGAGTCCCAGATAGATGACGGCTTCGGAGATTCCTGTATGGGCAGTTAGATAGTGTTCGAGCTGTTTCTGTTCCTGAAGGGTAAAAACAGGTACTTCAGGGCGCTTTTTTGGAAGACGGGGCGGGAGATAGAGAATGCCGTTTGTCTGCCCGGTTTCATAGGAAAGACGCAGAATGGAGTTGACGAGCAGAAGAATACAGCGGATAGTTCCGTTCCCAAGCGGATGCAGGGAATCCGGGGATAAAAGGGAATTGCGGAATGTCTGAAGCATAGGCAGATCGACCTCTGAAAGCTGGATGGCTCTAAAATAAGGGGAGATATAACGGTCTGCCAGATGCCGGTATTTCACATAGGTAGACAGGCTCGCGCCTGTTTCTGCTTTTCCAGCCAGATGGAAAGAAGATCGTTAAAGTACATTGTTTCGTTTTTCATGATGAAACCTCCTGTATAAAAAATAGTTGTCGTGGACAATCGTTATTTTACAGGTAGATATGCAGAAGAAATATGTGACTGCTTATAGCGGAGGGTTTTAAAATGAGATGTGTCTATATGATGACTGACGAAAATATTACAGCAAATGCTGACAAGAAGATTCTTTTTTGGTATAATGAGACAGAATATGTACATGACTGAGAAGAAAGTCTATATCGAAGGTGCCGGTCAGGCGCTATTTAGGGATAAACGACATATTTTATAGAAGATTCTATTTTGAAGAATCAATAGATTTATCATATTCTTGAGATAGAGATACGAAGGCGGGAGTGTCTGAGGCGGTATGATGGCAGCGGCTCGCCTGGTTGGAAAAAGGAGGAATAATTGTATGTGTGGTATCGTAGGATATACAGGAGACCAGCAGGCGGCTCCGATCTTATTAGCGGGTCTGGAGAAGCTTGAATATCGTGGATACGATTCAGCAGGTCTGGCAGTCAGAGACGGAGAACGTGTACCGGAGGTTGTAAAGGCGAAGGGACGTCTGCGCGCGCTGGCAGAGAAAACAGACAATGGACGCGCAATGCGGGGCAACTGCGGTATCGGTCATACCCGCTGGGCGACACACGGGGAGCCGTCTGAGAACAATGCACATCCGCACTGCACGGATGACCGCAGCGTGGTAGCGGTTCACAATGGTATTATCGAAAACTATCAGGAAATTCGCGAAAAACTGATTAAAAATGGATATACGTTTTATTCAGATACTGATACAGAGGTGGCTGTAAAGCTGATCGATCATTATTATAAGAAATACAACGAGGGACCGCTCGATGCGATGGCGCGTGCGATGATGCGTATCCGTGGCACGTATGCACTGGCGGTTATGTTTAAGGATTATCCGGAGGAGATCTTTGTAGCCCGTCAGGATAACCCGATGATCATCGGAGTAGGCGAGGGTGAATCCTTTATCGCGTCGGATGTTCCGCCCCTGCTTCCATATACCCGCAAGGTATACTATATCGGCAACCAGGAATTGGGACGCTTACATAAGGGAGAGGTTACTTTCTATAATATTGATCAGGAAGAGATTCAGAAAGAACTTGTGACGATTGAGTGGGATGCAGAAGCTGCTGAAAAGGGAGGTTATGAGCATTTCATGATTAAGGAGATCCATGAACAGCCGCGTGCGGTTCGGGATACATTAAATTCAGTCATCCGCGATGGTCATATTGACCTGACCGAGGCGGGACTTTCCGATGATGTCATTCGTTCGTTAAAGCGTATTTATATCGTAGCGTGTGGTTCTGCTTACCATGCAGGCGTGGCAGCTCAGTATGTGATCGAAGATCTGGCGCGTATTCCGGTCCGCGTCGAGCTGGCTTCCGAGTTCCGTTACCGGAACCCGATTCTGGAAGAGAACAGTCTGGTTATCATCATCAGCCAGTCGGGCGAGACAGCCGACAGCCTGGCAGCCCTGCGTCTGGCAAAGAGCCAGGGCGTTCCTACGATGGCGATTGTCAATGTGGTAGGTTCCACGATTGCGCGTGAGGCAGATCATATTTTCTACACATTGGCAGGTCCGGAGATTGCGGTGGCGACCACCAAGGCATATAGCACACAGCTGGTTGCCGGATATCTTCTGGGCGTGCAGTTTGCCCATGTGCGCGGTACGATCACAGAAGAAAAATATGAAGAACTCCTTGCAGCCCTGCAGGAACTGCCGGATCAGATTGCGAAGCTGCTCGAAAATGACAAAGAACGCATCCAGTGGTTCGCAGCGAAATATGCCAATGCAAAAGACGTGTTCTTCATCGGCCGCGGCATCGATTACGCAGTCAGCATGGAAGGCAGCCTGAAATTAAAAGAGATCAGCTACATCCATTCCGAAGCATATGCAGCTGGAGAATTAAAACACGGAACCATCAGCCTGATTGAGGATGGTATCCTCGTAGTCAGCATCCTGACCCAGGAAGCCCTATATGAGAAGATGATCAGCAACATGGTAGAAGTAAAATGCCGCGGCGCTTACCTCATGGGACTCACAACTGCAGGCAACTACAATATTGAAGACACCGTCGATTTCGCAGTCTATATACCGAAGACTGACGAGCACTTCACACCGAGCTTAGCGGTTGTGCCGCTGCAGCTGCTGGGATATTATGTAAGTGTATCGAAGGGACTGGATGTAGATAAGCCTAGAAACCTGGCGAAGAGTGTTACGGTAGAGTAATAGAGCTTTTTATGGTGTTGTTATAGATCTAGAAAAAGTAATATAAATGGAAAGAAAAGACAAGGTTTGCAAAAAGGCATAAAATGTCAGACGCAGACCTTGTTTTTTGCTTGAAACTAAACAGAAAAAGAGAGTTCTCCGTGTGATTTTGCAATCACGCGGAGGACTCTCTTTTTCGTCTCGTATGCGATTTTTTATCGTCTTTATTTTTTCTCCACCCCATGCTCACTCATCAAAGATTTCATCACATAAGCATAAATCTCTTGGCTTCGATCCTTCCAGTGATTGCACATGATTTCCGCCTGCTCCTTATCCGGAACGGAGATATCGAGATTGACAAGAACGGCTTTTCCTTCCCGCACCTCGCAGTGAACGATGTAGTCCTGATTGGTCGATTTATAGAAATCGGAGATCAGTCCTACCTCGTTTCGCATGCGGAAGCGGTTCTGTTTCAGGTATTCATCCATGTCGCTGACGATGGCAGGAGAGATGTTTTTGCCGAAAAATTCCAGCGTTTCCTCGCCCTCCTTAGTGATCTCATAGCGGGAGCTGTTCCGCATCGTCTCCTTTTTTACCAGACCTGCATCCAGAAGCTCGTTCAAAGCCTGCTGGAGTGTGAAATACGTGGTGTACTCACGATCCAGGAAAAAATTGGAGAGCTGCGCGTTGGTCAGCGGAAAATTGACCTGGTGCAGCATATAGAGATTCATCAGTTTGTAAAGTGTCATCGGTTCAGCCAGCATGGAAAAACTCCTTTATTATTATTTCGTAACTGTGCAAATTTTGTGCGGTTCTTACGGTAAATGCGAGAATCGCTTGAATTGTTACGTTTATTTCTTAATGTGTTCCTTCACAGCCTTGGAAACAGCGTCAGCTACACGCGGATCAAATGCTGCCGGAAGAATGTTCTCGTCGCTCAATTCGCTGTCATCAACCAGAGCAGCAATTGCGTTGGCAGCAGCCAGTTTCATTTCTTCGGTGATAGCGGTTGCGCGTCCTTCCAGAGCGCCGCGGAAGATGCCTGGGAAGATGAGAACGTTGTTGACCTGGTTCGGGAAATCGGAACGTCCGGTTCCTACGACTCTTGCACCAGCAGCTTTTGCCAGATCC
Organism: Clostridium sp. AF21-20LB; assembly: GCF_003478795.1. NCBI lineage: Bacteria > Bacillati > Bacillota > Clostridia > Eubacteriales > Clostridiaceae > Clostridium > Clostridium sp. AF21-20LB. The sequence goes on from NZ_QUGD01000022.1 coordinate 36,050, forward strand.
GGCATGATCTCCGGTACCGGGTTTGCCATTGCGAAGAGAATGGAATCCTTATTCATGGAAGCAACCATCTCCTGGGAAACGATGCCCGGAGCAGACACGCCTACGAAGATGTCAGCGCCTTTTAATGCATCGGCAAGTGTGCCCGTCTTGTGCTCTAAGTTGGTAACTTCGACCATCTTTTCCTGCATCCAGTTAAGCCCTTCCATGCCCTTGCAGAGCATACCGGTCTTATCACACATGGTGATATGCGGGAATCCGTAGTTTAAGAGCAGTTTGGTAATGGCAACGCCTGCGCTTCCGGCGCCGTTGACAACGACGCGGCAGTCTTCCTTCTTCTTGCCGGTTACTTTCAGGGCGTTGATGATGCCTGCCAGTACGACGATGGCGGTTCCGTGCTGATCATCGTGGAAAACCGGAATGTTTAACAGTTTCTTTAAACGTTCCTCGATCTCAAAGCAGCGCGGTGCGGAGATGTCCTCCAGGTTGATACCGCCGAATGCCGGGGCAATGCGGACAACTGTCTCGATGATCTCCTCGGTGTCCTGTGTGTCGAGGCAGATCGGGAATGCATTGATGCCGCCGAACTCTTTAAACAGAACGGCTTTTCCTTCCATAACCGGCATAGCTGCTAACGGTCCGATATTGCCAAGTCCCAGAACGGCGCTTCCGTCGGAGACAACGGCTACAGTGTTGGACTTGATGGTGTAGCGGTATGCAGCTTCCGGATCTTTTGCAATTACCTTACATGGTTCTGCAACGCCCGGTGTGTATGCCAGAGCCAGATCCTCTCTGGTTTTTACCTGTACTTTGGAGACGGTATCGAGCTTGCCGTTCCATTTTTCATGAAGTTCGAGTGCTTTTTCATTGATCGTCATGGTTTTTATCCTTTCGAATGCTTTCATTTTATTCTTACATTATAATAGCAATTTTGACATTTTAAATCAAGATGCATATTTTAGAATGCAGGAAGGGCAGTACCATGTTACTGTACACACACAGTACCACTTATTTATAATATTTATACCTATCATGTAGCATAGCATATAAATGAAGTCCGTAAATGTTATTTTTATGCATAAAACACATGAAAAATGCATAAAACACGTTTTTATACAAAAATTATTCATAAAAATGCAAAAAAAGTATTGCATAATTAGGATCAAGGAGGTATAATCTGGGTAATTTCACGTGAGGCATATAAATCTGCCGGTCTTAGTTGACTGGATGGACAAAGAAAAAAGCATCACGCAGGCAAATGATTGGAGGAAATGAAAAATGGCTAAGAAATATAATAAAATTGTTCTTGCATATTCAGGCGGTCTGGACACATCGGTTTTAATCCCGTGGCTGAAAGAAAACTATGGCTGTGAGGTTATCGCAGTTTCCGCTGACGTAGGTCAGGGTGCGGAGCTGGATGGTCTGGAAGAGAAGGCATTAAAGACAGGTGCTTCCAAGCTGTACATCGAGGATCTGAAGAAAGAGTTCGTAGATGAGTACATCATCCCGACCATGAAGGCTGGCGCTACTTATGAGCATTACCTGTTAGGTACTTCCTTCGCTCGTCCGATTATCGCTAAGAGAATCGTTGAAATTGCGAAGAAAGAGGGCGCAGACGCTATCTGCCACGGCTGTACCGGTAAAGGAAACGATCAGGTTCGTTTCGAACTGGCTATCAAGGCATTTGCTCCGCAGATGGATGTTATCGCTCCGTGGCGTTTCTGGGAACTGAACTCCCGTGAAAAAGAGATCGAGTACGCAGAGGCTCACAACATTCCGTTAAAGATTACGAAAGAGACCAACTACTCAAAGGATAAGAACCTGTGGCATTTGTCCCATGAGGGTCTGGATCTGGAGGATCCGGCAAACGAGGCTCCGATCAACAAACCTGGATTCCTTGAGTTGGGCGTATCTCCGGAGAATGCACCGGATAAAGCTGCTTATGTAACCATCCACTTCGAGAAGGGTGTTCCGACCAGTGTAAATGGCGAGGAGATGGATGCAGAGAAGGTAATCGAGACTCTGAACAAATTAGGCGGTGAGAATGGCTGTGGTCTGCTGGATATCGTAGAGAACCGTCTGGTTGGCATGAAGAGCCGCGGTGTTTATGAGACTCCTGGCGGAGCTATTCTTTACAAGGCACATGAGAAACTGGAAGAAATCACTCTGGACAAAGAGACACAGCACTACAAACAGCAGCTGGCTCTCAAGTTCGCTGAGTTAGTATACAACGGTCAGTGGTACACACCGCTTCGCAAGGCGATGAGCGCATTTGTTGATTCCACACAGGAGACCGTAACCGGTGATGTAAAACTGAAACTCTACAAGGGCAACATTATTCCGGCATCTGTTACATCCCCGTACAGCCTGTATTCCGCAGGTATGGCTACCTTCGATGAGGATGACTGCTACGATCAGGCAGATTCCGCTGGATTCATCAACCTGTTTGGACTTCCGATCAAGGTTCGCGCCCTGAACGACGAAGTTCTGGCAGCAAGGACCGGCGAGCATTTTCCAGGCGTAGAGTAATTTAGGAAAATAATAAATAATCTGCAGGCGACAAGCCCGCAGCCGATGGTGACCATTGGTTTTCCGGTATCTGCCGGTTCCAATGGTCGCATTGGTTCTAAATCAGAGAATAAAAAGGAGTTTACACTTATGGCAAAGTTATGGGCAGGACGATTCGGAAAAGAGACAGATCTGGAGGTAAATGATTTTAACTCATCGATTTCCTTTGACTGTCGTCTTTATAAGGAAGATATCACAGGCTCCATGGCCCATGCGGCTATGCTGGGCAAGCAGGGTATCATTGCGAAGGAAGAATCAGACAAGATTATCGAAGGACTGAAAGGTATCTTAGCGGATATTGAGGCAGGTAAGATTCATTTCTCACAGGATTATGAGGATATTCATATGAATGTAGAGCAGATTCTGACCGAGCGCATCGGCGATGCCGGAAAACGTCTTCACACGGCGAGATCCAGAAATGATCAGGTTGCACTGGATATGCGTCTTTACGTGAAGAAAGAGATCGTGGCGATCAAAAAGGAAATTCTCGATTTCATGGAAGCACTCTGCGAGAGCGCAAAGAACAATCTGGAAACTGTTATGCCGGGTTATACACATCTGCAGCGTGCACAGCCGGTTACATTTGGACATTATATGATGGCATATGCCAATATGATGCGCCGTGATGTAATCCGTCTGGAAAACTGCTTAGAGGGCATGGATGATATGCCGCTCGGATCTGGCGCGCTGGCTTCCACGACTTATCCGATCGACCGTGATTTTGTACGCCAGCAGCTTGGATTTGCCAGAGTGACCAACAACTCCTTAGACGGTGTTTCCGACCGTGATTACTGCGTAGAGCTGACGGCAGCGTTATCCATTCTGATGATGCATCTGTCCCGTTTCTCTGAGGAGATTATTTCCTGGTGTTCCTGGGAGTTCAAGTTTGTAGAGCTGGATGACGCATTTTCAACCGGTTCCTCCATCATGCCGCAGAAGAAGAATCCGGATGTCTGCGAGCTGGTCCGCGGCAAGACCGGTCGCGTGTACGGCGATCTGTTTACCCTTCTTACCATGTTAAAGGGTATTCCGCTGGCATACAACAAGGATATGCAGGAAGACAAAGAGGCAGTCTTTGATGCGATTGACACCGTAAAACAGTGCCTGCGCGTGCTGACTCCAATGTTCTCCACGATGCAGATCCTGAAAGACAATATGAAGAAAGCGGCTCTGAAAGGCTTCATCAACGCAACGGACTGTGCAGATTACCTGACCAAGAAGGGAATGCCGTTCCGTGACGCATACAAGACCGTCGGACAGCTGGTAGCCCAGTGTGTACGTGAGGACAAGTCCTTAGCCGATCTGACACTGGAAGAGTACAAGACACATTCCGATGTCTTTGAAAATGACGTATATGAAGCGATTGATTTGAAGACCTGTGTACGTGGACGTAAGGTAATCGGCGGACCGGCTCCGGAGGAAGTAACCCGCCAGATTTCTGTGATTGAGAAATTTGTAAGCGAACACAAGGTTCAGGAGTAGGACAGGAAACGGGGGACGAACAATGGCGAAACCGAAGATTTATATAGACGGAAAAGAAGGAACAACCGGACTGCAGATTTACGATCGTCTGGCGAAAAGAGGGGACATCGAGCTGCTTCTGATCGATGAGGCAAAGCGCAAGGACACGGAAGAGCGAAGAAAGCTGATTCATGCGGCGGATATCGTATTCCTGTGCCTGCCGGATGCGGCAGCGGTTGAGGCAGTTGCACTGGCGGAAGGTTCTGGGGCGCGCATCATTGATGCATCTACCGCGCACCGGACAGCCAAAGGATGGGCGTACGGCATGGCGGAACTTTCAAAGGAGCACCGCGAGGCGATCAAAACATCCAGCCGGGTGGCGAATCCAGGCTGCCATGCAACTGGATTTATCACTTCCGTTTATCCGCTGGTGGCGCAGGGGATCATCCCGAAGGATTATCCGATGACAGTCTTTTCCCTGACCGGCTATTCCGGCGGCGGTAAAAAGATGATTGCCGAGTATGAATCGCCGGAGAAGCCGCAGAGCTATTTCGCACCCCGTATTTATGGTCTGACGCTGAAACATAAGCATCTACCGGAGATGCAGAAGGTCTGCGGACTTGATTATCCGCCGGTCTTTAGTCCGATCGTGGATGACTACTATAAAGGAATGGCGGTCACGATCCAGCTTCAGAACCGCCTCTTAAACGGCGGGCCGACCGCGGAAGATATCTATGAGAAGCTGGCTGGCTGGTATGACGGACAGAAGCTCATTAAGGTACATCCGTTTGGATATGACGGTATGATCGCGGCGGCAGATATGGCAGGTCGAGACAGTCTGGAGCTGATCGTCAATGGTCACGGGGAACAGACCATGGTGACGGCGCTCTTTGATAATCTTGGAAAGGGTGCTTCAGGCGCAGCCGTTCAGAACATGAACCTGATGCTCGGATTTGAGGAGACAGCTGGACTGGCACTATAGAAAAGTGCTATAATAAAAGAACGGCAGATGGTTTTTTTAGATATTTTGAGGTTGAGAGATAAAACCATAAAATAGCTGCGGGGGACTATAGACGCGAAGTTATATAAAAATGTACTCTCGGAGTCTTTCTGCACTTGCTTTTGTGGCTGATTTTCCGCCAGCCGCACCCGAATTTCATCAACGTACGCACCGCGTACGCCTCAGAAATTTGGGCACAACTGACAAAAAAACATCTCACAAAATCAAGCACAGAAAGATTCCGAGAGTACATTAAAAATGACAGGAGGAATGTCATATGAAGATAATCGAAGGCGGTGTTTGTGCTGCAAAAGGATTTAAAGTGGGCGCGATGCGCTGTGGAATCCGCAAATCTCATACAAAAAAGGATCTGGCGATGATCCTTTCGGACTGTGTCTGCAACGCATCGGCGGTTTATACGACCAACCGCGTCAAGGCATCACCGATTTTACTGACAAAGGAACATCTGGCCGACGGAAAGGCACAGGCGGTTATTGTCAATTCCGGAAATGCGAACGCGTGCGCTCCGTTTGGCATGGAGAATGCAAGAAGACAGGCAAAGGCAGGCGCGCGAGCGCTGGGCGTTTCGGAGGAAAATGTAATCGTAGCATCGACCGGCGTCATCGGTCAGACGCTTCCGGTTGAGGCGATCGAGGCTCATGCAGGCGAGATGGAGATGAAATATGACAACTCCCTGGTAGCTGCAGAAGCGATCATGACGACCGATACAAAAGTGAAGACGATCGCTGTTGAATTTGATGTAGATGGAACAACCTGCCACATCGGCGGTATCTGTAAGGGTTCCGGCATGATTCACCCGAATATGGGAACGATGCTGTGCTTCATCACAACCGATTGTGCAGTCAGCAGCGAGATGATCCGCAAGGCGCTGTTATTCAATGTAAAACGTACCTTCAACCGTGTGACTGTTGACGGCGATACTTCCACCAACGATATGTGTACCGTTCTGGCAAATGGTATGGCTGGCAATGCGGAGATTACTGCAGAAGATCCGGCATACGAGGCATTCCGCGAGGCATTGCAGACGGTTATGCAGGATCTGGCTCGTAAGATTGCGGCAGACGGCGAGGGCGCAAGCAAGCTGATGACCTGTACCGTGAAGGGAGCGAAGGACGAGGAGACAGCCGAGGTACTGGCAAAATCCATCGCCGGTTCTTCCCTGACCAAAGCAGCAATGTTCGGTTCCGATGCGAACTGGGGACGCGTTCTCTGCGCGATGGGCTATTCCGGAGCTGAGTTTAACACGGAGAAAGTGTTAGTCGAGTTTGCTTCCAAAGAGGGCAGCATTGCGGTCTGTGAGGACGGCAGAGGACTTGATTTTGATGAAGATCTGGCAAAGAAAATCTTAAGCCAGGATGAAGTGGAGATCAATGTAACGCTTCAGGAAGGCAGCGGAAGCGCTACCTGCTGGGGATGCGATTTGACCTATGATTATGTGAAGATTAATGGAGATTATCGGACGTGATGAAAACAGGATCAAAAATGAGCGCAGAAGTCCTGGTAGAGGCACTGCCTTATATTCAGGAATATGCAGGTAAAATTATCGTTGTAAAATACGGCGGAAACGCATGATTAATGAAGATTTAAAGCAGGCGGTGATTGAGGATATCGTCCTTTTAAATCTGGTAGGCATCAAGGTCGTGCTGGTACACGGCGGCGGTCCGGAAATTTCGGAGATGCTCAAAAAAATCGGAAAAGAGTCTAAATTTGTCAAAGGTCTGCGCTACACAGACCGCGAAACGATGGATATTGTCCAGATGATTCTCTGCGGTAAGGTCAACAAAAACCTTGTTTCCCTGTTTGAGAAAGCAGGCGGACGTGCCGTTGGTCTGGGCGGCATGGACGGCGGACTCTTCAAGGCGATCCAGTTAGTCGATCCGGATGGAACGGAATACGGCTATGTGGGAGATATTAAAGAAGTCAATGAGAAAGTCGTTCTCGATGTTTTAAATGAGGGCTTTATCCCGGTTGTTTCCTCCGTGGCAGCAGGCATGGACGAGGAGACAAACTATAACATCAATGCAGATACGGCAGCGGAGAAGCTGGCGGTGGCACTGAAAGCGAAAAAATTGATTCTTCTGACGGATGTATGCGGTCTGATGCGCGATCCGAAAGACGATTCGACATTGATTCCGAGACTGAAAGTTTCCGAGGTTCCGGCACTCATCAAAGAGGGCGTGATCTCCGGCGGCATGATTCCGAAGGTAGATTGCTGCGTTGAGGCAGTGCGCCAGGGCGTAGAACGTGCCAATATCCAGGATGGTCGTGTGCCGCACTCGATTCTGGTCGAGCTTTTGAGCAATGACGGTGTAGGAACCATGTTCTCGTAAACAGCAGATGAACTAGATTCTGCACGAATCCGGGCTGTTTTAGCTGAAATGCAGGACGGGTGCTGGAAGCTTTGCGGGCAGATGTGGGCGTTAGGAGGTTTTTTATGACATTTGAAGAAATCAAGCAGGGCGAAGAAACATATATCATGCATACATACGGCCGCTTTCCGATTGCGCTGGATCACGGAAAAGGCGCGACGCTGTGGGATACGGACGGAAAGAAATACATTGATCTGACCTCTGGCATCGGTGTCAACAGTCTTGGCCATGACAACGAGGCGCTGACGACTGCGGTATCGGAGCAGGCACATAAGCTGATGCATGCCTGCAACCTGTATTACACCGAGCCGATGGTGCAGGCAGCAAAGAAGTTGGTCGATGCAGCCGGAATGGGAAAAATCTTTTTTGCAAACTCCGGTGCGGAAGCCAACGAGGGCATGATCAAGCTGGCAAGAAAGTATTCCTTTGACAAATACGGCGAGGGAAGAAATAAGATTATCACGCTGAAACAGTCCTTCCACGGACGTACCGTGACGACATTAAAGGCAACCGGACAGGACAAGTTCCATCAGTATTTCTTCCCATTCACGGAAGGATTTGATTATGCGGCAGCCAATGATATCGAAGACATGAAGCGCAAGATTGATGATACGACCTGCGCTGTCATGATGGAGATGATTCAGGGCGAGGGCGGCGTCCTTCCGCTTGATAAGGAATTTGTACAGGCAACTGCCGAGATCTGCAAGGAGAAGGACATCCTGCTTCTGATTGACGAGGTTCAGACGGGCATCGGACGTACCGGAAGCCTGTTCTGCTATGAGCAGTACGGTGTTCAGCCGAACATCATCAGCATGGCAAAAGGACTCGGCGGCGGCGTTCCGATCGGTGCTGTCATGGCGGATAAGAAATGTCAGGATGTACTGGGCGCCGGTACGCACGGTACAACCTTCGGCGGCAATCCGCTCTGCTGTGCGGCAGCCAATACTGTATTAGATATTGTAAATAAGCCGGAATTCCTGAAATCGGTTCAGGAAAAGGGCGAGTACCTGAAAAAGGAGATTTTAGCGATCGGTTCTCCGAAGGTAAAAACCGTTCGCGGCATGGGACTGATGTTAGGCATCGTAGTGGACAAAGACGAGAGAGCTGCGATGGTCAGTCAGTTGATGGAGAAAGGCGTCCTGGTCCTGACAGCCGGTACAGAGGCGATCCGTCTGCTTCCGCCGCTTGTTATCACGAAAGAGGAGATGGACGAGGCAATCGCTGCTATGAGGGAGGTATTTTAGACATGAAGCATTTATTAAAGCTGTTGGACTGCACACCGGAGGAGATTACCTCGATTCTGGATCTGGCAGATCAGTTAAAATATGAGCGGAAACATCACATTTCACATCGTCTTCTGGAGGGCAAATCCATCGGTCTGATTTTCCAGAAGTCATCCACCCGTACCAGAGTTTCGTTTGAGACCGGTATGTTCCAGCTCGGCGGACAGGCACTGTTCCTTTCCTCCCGCGACTTACAGATCGGACGCGGTGAGCCGGTACAGGATACCGCACGCGTACTCTCCCGTTATCTGGACGGCATCATGATCCGTACCTACGAGCAGAAAGAAGTGGAGGATCTGGCAAAATACGGTTCTATCCCGATCATCAACGGTCTGACTGATTTCTGCCATCCGTGCCAGGTACTGGCTGATCTGATGACGATCCGTGAGAAATACGGCGTACTGAAAGGGCTCAAGATGTGTTACATCGGCGACGGCAATAACATGGCGAACTCCTTGATCGTAGGCGGTCTGAAATCGGATATGCAGGTATCTATCGCAACTCCGGATAATTACCGTCCGGCGAAAGAAGTGCTGGATTTTGCAGCTGGCAATGACGCATTTACACTGGTAAATGATCCGATCAAGGCAGTGGAAAATGCAGACGTTGTCATCACAGATACATGGACTTCCATGGGTCAGGAAGAAGAGAAGAAGATCCGCCAGCAGGCATTCCAGGGATATCAGATCAATGATGAACTGATGGCTGCGGCAAAACCGGGGGCGATGGTAATGCACTGTCTGCCGGCTTACCGTGGACAGGAGATTACCGAGAAGATCTTTGAAGAACATGCGTCTGAGATCTTTGAAGAGGCGGAAAACCGGTTGCATGCCCAGAAGGCGGTTATGGTTACGCTGATGAAATAGAAATATATAGAAATGCATAAAAATGGCAAGGTGACGCGCCAGAAGCCAAATGCCCTCCGTTGCGGTTTCGGAGCCGGTAACACTAGGCTTGCATAGATTTGTTAAAAGCAGAGTCCAAAATACAAACTCGCTTTGCTCAGACAGGTGTATTTTGAACTCTAACACAAATCTCTGCAAGCCAAGAGTTACCAAGACTCCTGCAAATGCAACGGAGGGCATTTGGCTTCTGGCGCTGTATGTTGTATGCTTTTTGGGGTGTTTAAAAAGTGGGAATGTATGTTATAATTGGCATAAATAGTACAATATAAAAAATTTAGCAGATTAAGAAAATTTTAGGAGGTATCAGTATGACAAAAGAGGAGATTTCAGCGCGTCAGCAGCAGGCGGCTCAGTTTCATGCAATGGGGTATAATTGTGCCCAGTCGGTGGCGTGTGCGTTTGCGGATAAGGTGGATTTGGACAAGGTGGCGCTGTTTAAGGTGACGGAGGGGCTTGGTCTTGGCATGGGCGGCATGAATGGTACCTGCGGGGCCATTTCGGCGGCGGCTGTGCTGGCGGGGCTGAAGGATAGTACAGGGGATCTGGAGCTGGCGAATTCGAAGGCGGTTTCTTATAAGGATGCCAGAGAGTGCATCGCGCGTTTCCTTGAGAAGAACCAGAGCGTGGTCTGTAGGGATTTGAAGGGTGTGGAAACGGGAAATGTGCTGCGTGCCTGTCCGGACTGCATCAGCGATGCGGTGGAGATTATCGGAGAAGTATTGTTCTAATATATCCTCGCAAATTGGCACGTTTGAAACTGTAAGTGCCGTACAGCAACGCGCGGGCAGCCGATTTTGTTACTGTTCACGCATACGTGCCCAGTAACGGAATTTGCCGTGGCTTCGCATTTAAATACGGCAAATTCCTGCTGCCACCACGTTTTCTTACGGCACTTTCGGTTC
>NZ_QUGD01000023.1:0-42386 GCF_003478795.1 Clostridium sp. AF21-20LB
CAGAATCACTGCGCATCCTCGCGGAGCGTTTATCTCAGTCGGAGACCCAACTCCCACTGAGACAAATTTGCTATTACTCACCACCTGAAGAGGTGGGAGTCTTCTCGACTGAGATAAAAACGGCAGGAGCCGTCAAGCTGCGCTCCTGCCGTTATGTCCGCCGTGACCATTTTTATCCAGTCCACAGGCGTGTTCAAATTCGCGAAGTTTCTGTTCTGCCTCGGGGGTCAGATGGTTCGGGACATCGATCTGGACCGTCACGTACTGATTGCCATGGATGGACGGATTCTTCATGGAAACAATGCCTTTTCCCTTTAATTTAATCTTGGTTCCCGACTGCGTCCCGGCTGCGATCTTGCACAGGACATTGCCGTACAGGGTGGAAACCAGCGCCTCACCGCCGAAGACTGCGGTGGTAAACGGAATGCGGACGGTCGAGTAAACATCCATCTCGTTGCGCTCCCATCCCGGTTTCGCGGTGACGGTAATATTTAAAAGAAGATCGCCCGCCTCGCCGCCGCCCGTTCCCAGCATGCCTTTTCCTTTCAGACGGATAGATTTACCGGTATCGATGCCCGCTGGGATGTGAACCTGTAAAGACTGGCGCTTGCCGGTCTGTGGGTTCTGCAGAGTGATGAGCTTCTCGCAGCCGGATACGGCTTCATCAAAGCTTATGGTTACATCGGACGTGAGGTCAGAACCTTTCTCACGGAAATCGGCGCTGTGAAAGCCCTGACTGCCGCCGAAGCCGCCAAAGCCAGACCCGCCGCCAAAATGAGCGCTAGAACCGCCAAAACTGGAGCCACCGGTAAAATGAGTCCCAGAGCTGCCAAACCCGGAACCGCCCGTGAAATGTCGGCTGCGGGAACTGCCGCCCGAACTCTTGCCGTGGAACATGCCGCCAAACATATCTCCAAAAATGTCACCCATATCGTCCATGTCATCCCCGGTAAAATGGTATTCTGCATAACCGCCCGGACCGCTCTGATAGTGCCAGGAACCGCCCTGACCGGTACCGCCAAAGCCGGAGCCAAATGGACCATTTCCAGAAGCGCCGGCACCGCCAGCTCCGCCGTATGCGGCGCTGTTCGGGTCAAATGCGGCGTGACCGAAGCGATCGTAGAGTTTCTTCTTTTCTGGATCACTTAAGATCGAATAGGCTTCGTTGACATCCTTAAACATCTGCTCTGCCTGGGGATTACCGGCATTGGAATCCGGGTGATACTTTTTGGCAAGTTTCCGGAATGCCTTTTTGATCGTCTCCGCACTGGCGTCCCGCTTTATCCCCAGTATGTCATAATAGTCTCTTTTCTCTGCCATTGATTATCACCTCCGTAGATGCAGTGATTTAAGTTTCAATTATTTAGGTTATGATAAAAGATTGGGTATGATAGAAGCTGCCGCATTCCTGCGACAGCTCCTGAAGCTATCTGGCTGCTGGCAACACAATGTGTGAGCCGCAGCTGCCTATCTGATTATTAACCTTCGATGGAAACGAAATGTTTCTCTTCAGCTGCTTTCTTTTTCAGCTCTTTCGGGAAGGTCAGGGTCAGAGTGCCATTTTCAAATTTGGCATGGATATCCTTTTCCTCTAGGTTCTCGCCGACGTAGAAGCTTCTGCTTACGTTTCCGCTGTAACGTTCCTGACGGATGTATTTAACCGGCTTCTGCTCGGCTTTATCATCTTTCTTGGAAGCATCCGACTCTGTGGTTTTGGCATCCTTCTGATTTTCCTTCGGCTCTTCCGTGGAAGAAACTTCCTTCGAACCGCTGACGGTCAGATAACCATCTTTTAGTTCAATCTGGAGCTCTTCTTTCTTAAAGCCCGGCAGGTCGATGGAAACTTCATAATCCTTATCGGTTTCCTTGACATCCGTCTTCATCAGCTGGGAAGAGGAAGCACCATACAGTCTCTGGTTAAAGCTTGGGAAGGAAAAATCCATCCAGTTATCAAAGTTATCAAATACACTATTATTAAAAATACTCGGCATATACATAAGTCATCTCTCCTTTTCGTATTATCTTAACGTTACTGTTCACGCATACGTGCCCAGTAACATCTTAACATCTATGTGAAAACATCGGCGGCAACAAGTTTGTTCTCATTTCCTTGTTCCTCTCCCTTGTTCTAACTGTAATATAACACACATAATTAGCACTGTCAAGAGGTGAGTGCTAATTTTTTTGTGAAGAATTTGTGAACAGCGCAATTATTCAAGGATAGGCACTTTTGAAACCGAAAGTGCCGTGACGATAACAGGCAGACACCTTCGCTCTGAAAGTGCCTGCCTGTTACGGAGCAGTTCCTGTGTTTTTATATGATTTCTTCTACTGGCGGGTGCTGCTGTTTCCGGGTCCAGTAGATATAATATCCGATATTTAGTACAATGCCGACGATCGTAGAAACGGGGGCTGCGAGACCGATCTTGGTCAGGCTGGCATCCGGCTGGATACTCATGAAATACGCTAGCGGGAGACGCACCAGAAGTGTCTGGATGAGTCCCTGTGTCATAACCCAAAGTGTCTGGTTATTTCCGTTGAAATATCCGATCATGCTGAACAGAACCGCGGTCACGATGGACTCGAGTGCGAATCCTTTCAGGTAATCATAGCTGTTCTGGATGACCGCCGCATCCGTCGAGAAGAAGCCGGACAGGACATCGCCTTTTAGGAGAACCAGGGTAAAGACGATACAGCCGACGCACAGACCGACGCCGATTCCCGTAAAAAGGGTGTGCCTGGCACGTTTGACTTTCCCTGCCCCCACGTTTTGGGAGACGAAGGAAGCCATCGACTGCATCAGGGCGCTCGGGACAAGCATGGCGAAATTGACGATTTTGCATGCTACACCGTAACCGGAGGACGCTTCCAGTCCCAGTCGATTGACAAAGGCGCACAGGGCTAAGAAGGAAAGCTGGGTTAAAAATTCCTGAAGCGCCAGCGGCAGTCCGATGGAAAGAAATTTCGGACACTGGGTGTTGAAGCGGAAATCGTGCCGGGTGATCGTAAATGGCAGAGTTTTCTTAATTAAAAGAATAATCGCGAAAATAACGCTGAGCGCCTGCGCGGAGACGGTCGCGATGGCGGCACCGGCGGCGTCCATATGAAGACCAGCTACCAGTGCGAGGTCGCCGATCACATTGACGATGCAGGCAACCAGGACAAAGAGAAGCGGTGACTGGCTGTCACCGAGCCCGCGGAAGATGGAGGACAGCAGGTTGTAGGCGACGATGAAGAAAATGCCGCCTCCGCAGATGCGGATGTAGCTGGCGGTCTGATCCACCGCCGCCTCGGGTGCCTGCATGAGAATGGCGATCGGGCGGGCAAAAAAGACCATGACGACGAATAAAACGGCGGAAATGATCGTAAATACAATCGAAGCTCCGCCGACAACTGCGCCGATCTGCTGCGGTTTCTTTTCACCGAGATAGCAGGCGATCAAAACGGTGATACCCATAGCGAACTGAATTACGACGAAGGTGACGAGGTTTAAGACCTGGCTGCCCGTCGAAACGGCGGAAAGACCGGAGGTCGAACCGAACCGTCCAACCACCAGCAGATCGACCGCGCCGTATGCCGCCTGCAGAATCAGTGCACCGAGCACCGGAATCATGAAAGCGATCAGTTTTTTCAGGATACTGCCCTGTGTAAAATCAGCTTTATCATTATTCATGGGAATCCCTCCGTTTGCACATAATCTGATAAAATGTCTCCATCGTCTGAATCATCTGGCGGGCGTCCTCCTCAGTAATGGTGTCTAAAGACGGGGCGAGCGCGCTGAAGTATTCGGTGTCATACGTCTGTGAGAGCGTCCTGCCCGCTTCGGTGATGGAAATGTAGGTAACACGCCCGTCGTTCTGCGAGGTTTTCTTTTGGAGATAACCGCCCGCTTCCATCTCCTTGACAGTCCGGGTCACGCCTGGGCGAGGCAGGTTCAGCGCATCGCTGATGTCCGATATTTTTACATGGATGCCGTTTCGCTCCAGCGACTGGATGACATCCAGATATTGAATATAGGAGGAAGTGACTCCCTTCGGCAGCGGCGGAAGCATATCCCGGATTCGTTTGCCCTGATAACAGGCGTCCAACATCCGCTTGATTGTTTCGATGGTCATATGGAAAGTCTCCTTATCAAATAGTTACTTGTGATAATTACCGTGAGTAATTATAGTGGAGGAGTGAGAATTTGTCAAGAAAAAATACCGCCAGCTCCCGGGATGGGCGCTGACGGCGCGTGTTGTTATAATGTAAGGGCAGTTGTGTTACGGTTATTTTACTTCAACCAGCTCAATCTTAAAGTTAAGCTCCTTACCAGCCATCTCATGATTGGCATCAAACGTGATATTTACCTCATTCTTTGCGATAACCTTGACCGGGAACGGCTGTCCCATCTGGTTGGTTAAGTATACCTGCTGTCCAACTTCCAGTTCCTCGGAACCTGGCAGTTTAGCGATCTCCAGTTCCAAAATGGCGTTCGGATCCGGCATGCCGTAAGCTTCCTCCGGCATCAGGTGAATCTCTTTCATCTCGCCTACTTCCATATCAGCGACAGCGGCATCGAAGCCTTTGATCATCTGACCGGCACCGCAGACAAACTCAAGGGGTTCGCCACGATCGTAGGAAGAATCAAACTGTGTTCCGTCATTAAAGGTTCCTTTGTAATGAGTGCGGCAGGTTTTGCCGACATTGCGTCCTGTGATTTCAGACATGATAAAATCCTCCAAAAGATATTGATATGCGGTAATGGGAAAATCCGCCTCAAACGGCCGTTTTCCGGTAAATTCGTGTGCATATGCTACCAGTATACTAAAAAATGCAGGAACATTAAAGCTCTTTTTCAGAACCTTCTTTGGCGGCGCATTCCTGGCAGAGGCCATGCAGCAGATCACCGCTGCATTGGAGCAGAAAGCCATGCTCTTCTAGGAGATGCTGACGGAGTTCATCCATGAAATCGCAGTCAAGGTGAAACAGGCGTCCGCAGCGGGTACATTTAAGATGAAGATGCTCCATACAGTGGGCACCTTCTCCGGCATATTGGTAAACGGCTTTGTCATTTTCAGCATCTGGATATTTGATAACGATGTGCTCTCGGCACAGTTTGTCTAAAAATCGGTAAATGGTGGTAGTATTGGTTTCTGCCCGTTTTTCTTTCAGATAATTTTGTATATCGGCAACGCTTACCGTGCTGGAAGCGTGCTCTTTCAGGTATTCGAGAATCTCAGTCCTTGTTTTGGTTGTATATGGTTTTCGGATCGAAGTCATACGGCAATATCTCCTTTGTCTGTTAGCTCCTATTTTAGCGGTGAAGGGAGGAAGCGTCAAGCCGCATAAGAATAAAATGCAACTCATTTGCAAATTAATCTTGACGATGTAAAAAAAGGGTGCTATATTAATAAACGCAAATTACTTGCATTTATTAATGTGTAGAGCAGAAGACACAAAGCCTGCTGTTGACAGGCAGGTGCTTCTGCAAATGCTATGCGATAACCTACAGCTGAAAGGAGCAGACAGAATGAAAAAGAAAAGTGTGTTTATGGGAATGATAGCAATCTCTGCACTCGTGTGGATGACGGGCTGTGCCGGAAGGGCGGTGGAATCGTCCGATATAGAGACCGAACAGGAGGAGAAAGACGGAAGCGGGGAAACAGAGACGGATGTAATAAGCATCGATGGAGACAAGTTAAAGGTCATGGCGAGCTTTTATCCGATGTATGATTTTGCCCAAAAGATAGGCGGCGATCGGGTGGAGGTGACGAATATGGTGCCGGCGGGAACGGAACCTCATGACTGGGAACCGGCAGCTTCTGACATCAAGAAGTTGGAAGAGGCAGATATTTTTATATACAACGGAGCCGGAATGGAGCACTGGGCTGCCGATGTGCTTACGTCGCTGGACAATAAAAACCTGATTGCGGTGGAAGCATCTACGGGAATTGATCTGCTGGAAGGCTCAGAGCATGAGGAGGAAGAAAACGGAGAGAAGGATGAGCATGCAGAAGAGATTACCTATGACCCCCATGTGTGGTTAGCGCCGGAAAATGCGAAGAAGGAAATGGAAAATATAAAAGATGCACTTGTATCAGCGGATCCAGATCATCAGGAGTATTATGAGAAAAACTACCAGACCTATGCGAAGAAGCTGGATGATCTGGATGCAGAGTATCAGGAAAAATTATCGGATGTGAAAACACGGGATGTGATAGCTGCACATCAGGCATTTGGGTATCTGTGCCAGGCATACGGTTTAAACCAGAGCGGAATCGAAGGATTATCCGCAGATTCAGAACCGGATGCAGCCCGGATGAAGGAGATTGTGGATTTTGCAAAAAAACATCAGGTTAAGACCATCTTCTTTGAGGAGCTGGTAAGTCCGAAGATATCGGAAACGATTGCAAAAGAAATCGGAGCGCAGACAAAGATGTTAAATCCATTAGAAGGGCTTAGTGATGAGGAATTAAAAGCAGGGGCGGATTATTTTTCTGTAATGGAATCAAATCTTGAGACATTGGTGGAAGCACTGAATCAGTAAAGAAAAGGGAGCGGGCATGAAGATAGTGGATGTAGATCATCTTTCATTTGAATATGGGAACCGCAGAGTGTTACATAATTTAAATTTTTCAATCCGGCAGGGCGATTATGCAGTGCTGACAGGGGAAAATGGAAGCGGTAAAAGCACATTGATGAAAGTATTGTCGGGAGAGTTGGAGTCGGCAAAAGGAAGGGTTGTGATAGCAGGAAGTGATTCTTTGACAGCAGCGCTTCATCGAATCCGCATCGGCTATATGCCGCAAAATGGAACCAGCCGCAACGCATTTTTCCCGGCAACGGTGGAGGAAATCATGGAAACCGGAAT
Source organism: Clostridium sp. AF21-20LB (assembly GCF_003478795.1). Taxonomy (NCBI): domain Bacteria; kingdom Bacillati; phylum Bacillota; class Clostridia; order Eubacteriales; family Clostridiaceae; genus Clostridium; species Clostridium sp. AF21-20LB. The sequence continues at coordinate 6,854 of NZ_QUGD01000023.1, forward strand.
GTATCATCCATTCTGGAAAAAGTGTGCTGTTAAAGATAAAAAGGAAAGAATATGCCGGACATTGGAAGAAATGGGAATGAAAGATGCGTTAAACCGGCGGATAGGGGAACTTTCCGGTGGCCAGCAGCAACGGGTTATGTTGGCACGTGTGTTGATTTCCAAACCTCAGCTTCTCCTTCTGGACGAACCGGCTGTCGGAGTGGATCAGGAGTCCCTTCGGCAGTTGGCAGCGGTATTAAAACGCAGAAATCAAGAAGAGGCGATGACAATTTTTTTGATTACCCACGGAAATCAAGCTGTATTTTCCGGAGCAAATCGCTTTTTTAAGATGGAAGAAGGAGGGGTAGAGGAAAAATGAGTATTTTCGAGTATAGATTTATGCAGAGGGCATTTTTAGTAGGAATTTTGCTGGCTGTTATTACGCCGCTGATTGGCATGACGGTAGTACTTAAACGGATGTCGATGGTGGGAGATGCACTGGCCCATGCTTCTTTAGCAGGGGTAGCGATCGGAATGCTGTTTGGAATCAACCCGGTAGCCGGAGCAGGCGGTATCTGTGTGGTGGCAGCGCTGGCAATTGAGGCGATTCGGCGTCGTCTTCCCCGGTATTCAGAAAATGCGATTGCGATCGTTATGTCTGCTGGAATAGGTCTTGCCGGAGTATTGTCCGGATTTGTTAAAAACAGTGCTAACTTTAACAGCTTTTTGTTTGGAAGTATCGTGTCAATCAGCACAGCGGAACTTTTGGGGGTATGTGCTGTCAGCGCAGCGGTACTGCTGCTTCTTATTTTATTTCGGAAGGAACTTTTTTATATAGGATTTGATGAAAATGCAGCCAGAATCTCGGGAGTTCCGGTGCGTAAGGTGAATTTTCTATTTACTGTTTTAACAGCATGTACCGTATCGATCGCATCAAGAACCGTGGGAACCTTAATTATTTCTTCGATGCTGGTGGTTCCGGTAGCGTTTGGAATGCAGATGGGAAACAGTTATCGGATGACGGTTCTGTGGTCTGTTTTGGCAGCGGTCGGGACAACGATTCTTGGATTGTTTATCTCGTACTATTGGGGAACAAAACCGGGTGGTACAATTGTACTTCTGGAAGTCGCGTGCTTTGTGGCAGCTCTTGGAATCAAAGGAAAGGAGATGGGACGATGACAACACCGGTTTATATCGTAGAAGGGTTTCTGGGCAGCGGAAAGACGAAACTGATAGAAAATAGTCTTCGTCTCAGACATTGCCGGAATGTACTGATTTTTCAGTTTGAAGAAGGAGAAGAGGTACTGGATACAAAGGAGGCAGAGAGGTGCAGTTGGAAAATCCGGAGCTGGGATCGGGATGAGCTGGAGACACATCTGGAAGAGGTAGCAGACAGAGTGGAGGTGGAGCTTGAAATCCACCGCTATGAAGAGATCTGGGTGGAGTGGAACGGAATGGAACGTTTTGGAACACTGGAGAAGCTTCTCCTGTCCAATGCGCTCCGACGAAGGATTCATATCGAAAGGGTAATGTATCTGGCAGATGTGGAAATGGCGGGAATGATGCTTGGACAGACCGGGGAAGGTCCGATTTCACAGGTAGCTTCTAGTGATGTGATTTACTTGAGAAATACGGAAGATGAAAACGCGGTAAAGCAGTTGGAGCATATGTGCAAAGCACTGGCGCCATCGACAGAAGTCTGGGAATATTCAAAAGAAGCCCTGTTGGATGAATTGGGAAAACAGAAGGGAAGCCCGCTGTTAGAATGGCTCGCTTTTGCGCTGCTTGCCTGTTTTTTACTGATGGTAGTGGCACTGGCAGAACAGCGAGGCGTGCCGTTGATCCGCTATTTTACTATTTTTATGGGAGTGTTTTTGCAGGCGGTTCCATTTTTACTCTTGGGTGTCCTGATTTCCTCGGCCATTCAGGTCTTCATTCCGGTAGGGGTTCTGGAGCGGATATTTCCGTCTAATCCGGTCTTTGCGATGGGAATGGGAATTGGAGCCGGATTTTTTTTGCCGGTGTGTGACTGTGCGTCGATCCCTGTTTTCCAAGGATTACTGAAAAAAGGGGTTCCGCTTCCGGCTGCCATCTGTTTTATGACGGCAGCACCAATTGTAAATCCCGTTGTACTTCTTTCAACGTATTATGCTTTTAATGGGAGTTTTCGGGCAGTTTTTTACCGGACCGGTCTGGGAATCCTCTGTTCCTTTTTGATTGGCACCAGCTTTTTCATCCGGAAACCGACGGATTATTTGAAAGGAGAAGCTGGAAACACTTCATTTTGTACCTGTGGCTGCTATCGGGAGAGCAGAAGCGGAAGGCTGGGCAGGGCAGAACAATTTTTGTGGCATGCCCGCATGGAATTTTACTCGGTTGCCAGGTATCTGGTTGTGGGAATTGCGGTATCCACCTGTTTCAGGCGGTGAATCTGGGAGTTTTAAAAGAATGGGGGGCTTCCTGCCTTCCGGTGGCGTTGTTTGCGGCGATTCTGCTGGCATTTCTGCTTTCTCTGTGCTCGTCCTCGGATGCAGTGGTGGCGAGAAGCATGGCGGGAACTTTTTCAACGGTTCCGCTTCTTGGATTTCTCGTATTTGGACCCATGATGGATATCAAAAACGTGATGATGCTGCGAGGATATTTTAAAGCATCGTTTATTGTCAGGCTGGCGCTTACGGTATTTGCAGTCTGCTTTGGAGTGGTGCTTACAGCAGGACTTCTGGGAGGAGGAATGGCAGGATGAGAAGGCATTATATCAATCCGGGGGCACTCATTGAGGCAGTGATAAGCCTCCTCTTTGGACTGAAACTCTTCTGGATGGCGTATACAGGCCAGTATCTTCTCTTTGTGACTCCCAGGATGAAAGGGTATCTGTATTTTGCGGCGCTGGTAATGGCAGTCTGGGCATTTTCCTGCTTTGCCCGGACCGGGATACCGGAATACCGGCAGCATCTGAACCGGACGCTGGTTCTTCTAATCCCACTCATGGCGCTGCAGCTGCCATATCAGGCGCTGGGGGCATCGGGGAATATGTCCTATTCCAGCCAGGGACTGGTACAGGCGGGGCGTCCGAGAGAAGAAAGCGGACAGAATGAGAAGACGGATAAGCAGGCTGTGTCTGGCGAGAGTGAAGCGGCAGTGACACAGGCAGCGGATATGTATACCGGCTCGTCTGATGACGGGACAGAATCCCTAGAAGAAACACAGGGCGGCAATATAGATGAAACAGCAGGAGCACAGGAAGATTCAGAAAGGATCGAAACGCCTCCTGGGCTGGATACAGAAAACAGGCGGATTGTCGTGGATGATGCCAGTTTTTATCCGTGGCTGGTGCAGCTCAGCTATTATCCGGAGATGTACGAAGGATATGAAATCCAGATGCATGGAACTGTTTACCGGGATGATACACTCACAGTGGGGCAGTTTGGCTTGATCCGTATGCTGATGAGCTGCTGTGTGGCAGATCTGCAGCCCTGCGGACCGCTGTGTATCTGGGATCAGGCGGAAACTCTTTCACAGGATGAATGGGTGACAGTCACAGGAACCTATCATTATGATGAAGAGAAAGGAATGGAGATTCAGGTCTTGAAGGTAGAAAAAGCAGAGGCGGCAGAGGATGAATACGTATATCCGGTTTATTGATGTCGGCCGTTCGGCTTGAACAGGGAGAGGAAATGTTTGCGGAATATTTCCTCTCCCTGCTTTTTGCTTTATAGGAACGTGTGTCCGGAGTCTTCATACGGTGGGCTGCCTGCCATGCGTGAAGAAGAGGATAGAAGAAAATGCTTCGTCCTAATTCTCCCACCGTATCTGTTCCCCCTGTACCAGCGGAAATCTTGAAAGAGTCTCCCCGTCCAGGTTCTCCCGGTTCATATCCACTGCCGTGATCTGATGGTTTTCATATGTCGTGTAGTAGTAAATCCCCTTATCCGCGTTGCAGCAGGAGGTGTAGAGTGTGATTTCATATTTTCCATCGGAGACCTCGCAGCATCCGCGCTGCTGGTCAACCGAACCTAGGATATGGAAAAACTGGCTGACACTTTCTAGCTCGGATGCGCCGGAGCGGGCATTTGATTTTGTAAAAGCGACCCGTGCAAACCGGGAAGCGGAGGAGAGGTCTCCCGGAAGTCCGAGAGCGCCCATGCCGCGGCTGTAGGTTGTAAGCGGCAGATCGGCAGAAAATGTATTCTGCGGCTGCTTCGGGGACAGGTTCATGTAATTGTTGAGGGAGAACAGCTGCTGCGGGAACGGCGGATTGTTTGTCAGGACACCCACCGGATTGTCGTAGATATGCAGTCCGTCCGCCATCGGCTCGATGACGATGCATTCATTTTTATCGGCAAGAATCCAGTGAAGCTGCGCCGGGGCAAACTGCTCGTTGAATGGAGTGTCGGTCAGTACCATCTGGGCGAGGCGGACGCGAGCCTCTTTCACGGACGCGCACTGGCTGAGAATCCAGGGGATGAACTCAAACTGTGCGATGTTGTCATGATCCTCCTGCGGCTTCTGGTAGGAGGCATTGCCGACGAAATTCAGTCCCGCCATGCAAAGCCCCTTCTCATTAAAAGCATCATAATAAAGCGGATAATCCCCCGCCACATGTGCCATGCCGATGATGGCATAGTGGGTCGAAACCGCGCTTGCGTGGCGGAAAGTAAGTGGATAGTTGCGAGGTGTGACGGTTACTTCGTCCCCGTAAGAAAATTCATAATCTAAGGTTCTGCCGAAGTAGAAATCGGCGGTTTTGTAAGTTGCGGCTGTACACATGGTCATTTCTCCTTTTTCTGTTTCAAAGTGTGTGGGGCAGATTGCGCCGGCCTATTTGTTGCATACTCTATATTCAATTGTATTACTGTAAAAGTGAAAGTGAATCTTGCTGTTTTTTAATATATTTAGTATATCAAATTTTTGAGAAAAATATAGAAAAATTAAAAGTAGAATTAATCCGCTTCACAGATGTTTTGTCTGGGTATATAATAAGGGATAAAAACAGATAGAAATGATAGGCATATAAATTTTTCACAGGAGGATTCACTCATGACTGATACAGATAGAATCCAGATAAACGAAGCCCGCATCCGCGCTGAATTTGATGAGCTGGCGCGGATCGACTCAGAAAGTTTCGGGGAACGCGAGATGGCGGATCGCTTGAAGGAAAAGCTCGCAGAGCTGGGAATCCAGGCAAAGGAAGATGACACAGCCGAGAAAATAGGAGGCAATGCGGGAAATCTGTTTGGAACGTTAAAGGGCGGGATGTCTGGCACGCCGATCCTGCTGTCCGGGCATATGGACACGGTCGCGCCGGGAATCGGAAAGAAGCCGGTTTTTCATGAGGACGGAACCATCACTTCGGATGGAACCACCGTGCTTGGCGCGGATGATCTGACCGGGGTAATCGCCATCTTAGAAGGCATCCGTGCCGTGCAGGAGGCAGAAATCCCGCACCGGGATATCGAGATCCTCTTTGCGGCGGCGGAAGAGCCGTTTACAAGAGGAAGCTCGGAGTTCGATTTCAGCCAGATGAAAGCGAAGGAATCTTACGTTTTGGATGTAACTGGACCAGTCGGGACAGCGATCCTGCAGGCACCGACGATCCTTTCCTTTGAGGCGGCAGTCAAGGGGCGCGCAGCGCACGCTGGATTTGAGCCGGAGAAAGGCATTCATGCGATCCAGACTGCGGCCCGCGCGATCGCCGCGTTACGGCTGGGACATGTGGATGAGGAGACAACCCTGAATGTGGGGCTGATTTCGGGCGGCTCGGTCGTGAATGCAGTGCCGGAACTCTGCACCTGCCGGGGCGAGATCCGCAGCTACAGCCATGAAAAGGCGATAGAGACCCTGGAAGATGTCCGCCATGTCTTTGAAACCGCCGTCAAAGAGGCGGGGGCAGAGCTTTCCTTCACACACCGCCTCCATGTCAAAGCCTTCCATCTGGAACCGGACTCGCCGGTGGCAGTTCATTTTGCCGGGGCCTGCCGCACCCTGGGAATCGAGCCGAAATTCGGCAGCACCTTCGGCGGCAGCGACGGAAACACGATGATGCAGCACGGAATCCCATGCGCGGTGCTTTCCTGCGGTATGTACGATGTTCATTCCGTGCGGGAGTATGCGAAGGTGGGGGATATTGTGAATGGGGCGAGATTGATCGCGGAACTGATTACGCAGGGGCAAGAAGCGGGTATAGAGTAAACCTCACAAGTGTTGATAAGACCGTTTGACGATATGCAGCATAAAATATAGTCGAACGGCTTTATTATTTTATTCAAATAGAAATATAGCCGTTCGAACAAAATTTCAACAAAAATACAGAGAGTTTTATCGTAATGATTTCGTAAGAAATTGTCTATATATTTCGGAGGGAAGATCTGATATTATATGAATAACAAGCTAGAAAACCAATCTTGTAAAAATAAAAAGTGATAACAAATATTTTGTGAGATTTTTTGTTCAGATAGAATCGAGAGGTGATCAATATGAAGAAAAAATTCTGGCTGACATTATACAATATAGGCGTCTCTATTTTATTCTTACTGTCATTGTACAGTTATGCAAAAGGCATGGCAGGCTTTTCTTTATTTTTAGCGCTGGCAGTTTTTGGAGAAATTGCGGCAAGGGCTTTTATTGAATGCAAATACTTGCAGGAGAGTCCAGAGATAAAAGAGGATACAGCTTATCGAATCACGAAAGTATTGCGATTGCTTTCTGAAATTATCTTGATCATAGGAGTATGGCGGATTCGTTTTAAATAGCCACATTCTAAAAATAATGCTTATGATATATTCCATATTCAATGAAAGAGGAGGCATCCGTCCATCAACCTCGGTTGCTTCCTCTTTCTCTATCTATTTCAATCAAAATCTATTTCATCATATCGCGTAAAACCGTCAATATTTCCATCGCCGCTGCTTCCTTACTCATCTGCTCCAGATGGCGGGTCTGCTGCTTATCGATCAGCGTGATGACGTTTGTATCGGTTCCGAATCCGGCGCCGGCTACCTTTAAGTTGTTGGCAGCGATCAGATCCAGATTTTTGCGTTCCAGCTTGCCGCGGGCGCGTTCCTCGAGCTGGGAGGTCTCCATCGCGAAGCCGCAGAGCAGCTGTCCCGGACGTTTGTGTGCGCCGAGGTAGCTTAAAGTGTCCTCAGTGCGCTCCAGCGCCAGGCTCAGATCGCCGTCGGATTTCTTGACCTTTTCATCAGAAACGACTGCCGGACGGTAGTCAGCGACGGCTGCCGCCTTGATGATAATGTCCTGTTCCTCACTCCGGGAGGTGACTGCTTCAAAGAGGTCGTGTGCGCTTTTGATGTGGACAGTATTGACAAATGGAGGCGGAGTCAGTGAAGTTTCGCCGGTGACGAGTGTCACGTCGGCACCGCGCAGCATCGCCATCCGTGCCAGCGCATAGCCCATTTTTCCGGTCGAATGGTTCGTGAGGTAGCGCACCGGATCGACCGCTTCCTGGGTCGGACCGGCGGTCACAAGGATCTTCTTTCCGGCGAGATCCTTCGGGTAGGCGATCGCGCGGAGAATATATTCCAGGATCAGCCCCTCATCCGGGAATTTGCCCTTTCCGGAATCGCCGCAGGCGAGCAGACCGCTTGCCGGTTCGATGATGGTAAAGCCGTAATGTTCTAACAGGCGGAGATTATCTTGGGTAATAGGATTCTCATACATCCGTGTGTTCATCGCCGGAGCAATGATGCGCGGGCACTGGCAGGCTAAGAGCGTGGTCGTCAGCATATCATCGGCAAGTCCGTGTGCCAGTTTGGCGCAGACATTGGCAGTCGCCGGGGCGATGATCGCCAGATCCGCTTTTTTCGCCAGCTCGATGTGTTCCACTTCAAATTTAAAATTCCGGTCAAAGGTGTCCGTCAGGCATTTATTGACGGTCAGGGTCTCAAAGGTAAGCGGTGTGATAAATTCCATCGCATTTTTAGTCATAATCACGTGTACATCCGCGTGCTGTTTCTTTAAAAGGCTGGCAAGGTTCGCCGCCTTGTATGCGGCGATTCCGCCGGTTACTCCCAAAATAATCGTTTTTCCAGTTAACATGATATATATCCTTTCGGTTTGTACTCTGGTTTTCTGGGTCATTTTCGAACAGCATAGCATCTGGAGGAAAAATTGTAAACCTTTTTTGACTTCCGTTCTCTGTTGGGGCTTTGGTAAGCGCACATAACAGGAGAGGAAAGAAACATGTATTTTGTGAAAAGACAATAAAAAACAGCACATATTCTGGTAGAATTGTTGGTTGTATGTTGAAAAGTGATGTGATATAGTGTGGAGGTGTCTGCTGGCTGACCTGGTTTTCACTGGATGTGAACAGGGACAGGCGGCAGCAGTTGTATTGTATCCCATAGAAAACAGGCACCGAACGTGCTGGCAGCAAATCTGCGGAAAGCGGCAGAAGAAAGAAACTTCTGCCGGAATGTGCGTATCTGCATACGGATCTGTATCTGAGATGGAGAATCATACCGGAAGAGACGGGGAATTAAAATGCCCTGGCTCGCGGCTTTTCTGGATGGTATCGCCGGAAAGAACGGAATTTGTAAGGATTTTATGCACATGATATTGGCGCAGGTAAGCGGCAGTCTGGTGAACAGAAGGTGCAGCAGGTTTTTCGAACGGGAATAATAACAAGGAGGAAAATTTCATGAACACAACAAACAACACATCTAAACTTGTCATCTTAGGTCTTATGACCGGCATTCTTCTGCTGATGGCGTACACTCCCCTCGGATATCTGAATATTGGGCCGCTGGCGATTACATTTAATGTGATTCCGGTTGCGATTGCGGCGATCACACTGGGACCGGCAGGCGGCGCAGCGATCGGTGCAGTCTTCGGCATGACCAGCTTTTTACAGTGCATCGGCATCGGCGGCAGCAGTGCGATGGGCGCGATGCTTTTCAGCATTAACCCGTTTCTGGCATTTGTACAGAGATTCGTTCCGCGTATGCTGGATGGTCTTCTGTTAGGCTACATTTTCCAGTTTGTACGCCGCAGAACCGATGCGTACATGGCGAGTCTGGTAACCGGATTCTGTTCCGCGTTTTTAAATACAGTTTTCTTTATGACGGCTTTAGTGGTTCTGTTTGGCAATACCGAATATATGCAGGGGCTGATCGGCGGAAAAAATATTATCCTGTTCGTATGCGGTTTCGTAGGAATCAATGCAGTATGCGAAATGGTATCGTCCACAATCCTCACCGGTGCAGTCGGCGCAGCACTTTACCGGGCAAAATTTGTACCGGCTCTGGAAAAAAGCAGGGGGTAAGACAGTATGATTTTGGCATTGGATATCGGAAATACGAATGTGGTTCTCGGTTGTATTGCGGATGGGGAAATCCTCTTTACCGAGCGGATGGCGACAGACAGCGGGAAAACAGAGCTTGACTATGCGATTTCCCTGAAAATGGTGCTGGAGCTGCGGGAAATCAAGGTAAGTGAGATCACCGGTGCGATCATCGGTTCGGTAGTACCGCCGGTTACCTCCCTGATGCGGGAGGCGATCCGCAAGGTGACGGGGCAGGAAGCTCTGGTCGTCAATGTGGATATGAATATCGGTCTGGAAGTGCTGATGGACAATCCGTCCTCCGTCGGTACCGATCTGATCGTCGGTGCCGTCGCGGGAATCAATCGGTATCCGGTGCCGCTTATTCTGATCGATATGGGAACGGCAACCACCATCTGTGTGGTGAATGAGAACAAGCAGTACATCGGCGGTATGATTCTGCCGGGAATAGGTGTATCGATGAATTCCCTGACCAGCCGGACCGCCCAGCTTCCGCGCATCAGCCTTGACCTGCCAAAGCACCTGATTGGCAAGAATACCGTTGAGTGTATGCAGAGTGGAATCCTCTATGGAAACGCCACCTGCATAGATGGCATGATCGACCGGATTGAAGAGGAACTCGACCAGAAAGCCACCGTTGTAGCCACCGGCGGTCTTGCCAGAAAAATCATTCCGCTGTGTCGGCATCAGATAGAATTAGATGATGAATTGTTATTGCGGGGGTTGTGGATTATCTATAAGAAGAATAAATAAGATAAAAGCGGCTGGAAAAAATCAAGCCGCTTTTAAAATGCAATTAAAAAAGATGCAGAAGCACAAATATAGTGCGAGTGATTAATTTCTGTGTTATACTGATACAGCTACCACCCCTAGACAGGTGCGGAAAGGGGGTGTACTGTGTGGGAGGAATACTGTCATTCGTGCTCTCTGTGATAGCCAGCATTGTGGCTTACTATATTTGTAAGTGGCTGGATGGAGATGAGTAGGTAGCAAAGGTTTAAGCCTCCTTTTCAAAAAAGGCGAGCCCCCGGTGTCAGCACACACCGGGGGCTTTTTGTGTACTCTGTGAGTACTGTCATTCGTTTGCCTATTGGCATTATAGCATATGGAAAAATTGATTTCAATATGCATATAATATAATTTTAATAGGTAATCTCCCGTCCTTCTTTTCTCCACTCCCTAAACTGTGCCGCTGCGGAAAGCAGAAGATCACAGGAAGAGTTGAGTGCTGTCTCGACGGAATCCTGCACCACGCCGATGATAAATCCGACACCGATGACCTGCATGGCGATATCGCTTGAGATGCCAAACAGAGAGCAGGCAAGCGGAATTAAGAGCAGGGAACCACCGGCAACACCGGATGCGCCGCAGGCGGAAAGTGCCGACAGGACGCTTAAAATGATGGCGGTCGGAATATCCACCGGAATTCCCAGCGTATTGGCTGCCGCCAGCGTCATGACGGTGATGGTAACAGCCGCACCGTTCATATTGATGGTCGCACCGAGCGGGATGGTAACGGAGTAGGTATTTTTGTCCAGTCCCATTTCCTCGCAGACTTCCATGTTGATCGGGATATTGGCGGCGGAACTACGGGTAAAGAAAGCAGTCACCGCGCTTCGCTTTAAGCATTTAAAGATCAGCGGGAATGGATTCTTGCGGATGCACCAGTAAACCAGAATCGGGTTGGTCACGAAGTAGATAAAGAGCATCGAACCGACCAGGACGGTCAGAAGACGTCCATATTCGGTAAATACCTGCAGACCGTTGGTAGACACGGTGTCAAACACAAGGCCGAGGATACCAAACGGAGCAAAGTTGATGATCCAGGTAACTACCTTTGAGAGTGCACCGGCGAAATTATCCATGATTTCCTTGGTTCGCTCACTGGCAGCGCGCAGTGCTACACCGAACAGAACCGCCCATGCCAGAATACCGATGTAATTCGCTTCTGCAATCGAAGTGATCGGGTTCTTTACAACGTTTAATAAAAGTGTCTGCAGAACCTCAGCAATTCCCTGCGGTGCGGAGGTCTCTTCTGCCGCCTGCGCCAGTGTCAGGGTGATCGGGAATAATCTGCTTGCGATGACCGCAATCACAGCGCCTAAAAGAGTATTAAACAGATAGAGGCAGACAACCGTGCGGATGATGCCGCCGTGGCTCTGCTTTGCCTGACAGAGGGAACTGATAACAAGGAAAAATACGAGCAGGGGCGCGATGCCCTTTAATGCGTTGACAAATAGATTTCCAAGGATTGAGATTCCGACTGCCTGCGGAATCATCATTCCCAGAACAGCGCCGAGAATCATGCCGCCCAGAATTCGTTTAGGCAGGCTGATGGCTGTCCAGCGTTCATAGAGTGCTTTCATAAAATACATACTTCCTTTGTGATGATGAAATGGGGTTGACGAGTGTCGGGGAGCTGATTCAAATGTGCAAATGCAATATCTCCCGAATGATTCAACTGTCTGTGCAGCATCCGGCACAAAATCATGTGGATTCTATTATACAGGAGATAGAAAGAAAGGGAAAGTGCTTTTTTATGGCAGAGTGATAGAGAAATAGAGAAAAAATTTTTGCCCGTGTTCCGTGTGGCCAGTGGCAGAACTTGCAGTGGCGATAAGCGAAAAGAAAACTTGTATTTCTATCTGCTCTATGTTATACTCATACCCGTTGCAAAGCCCGCAAAAACAAGGTCTTACAGGCTGCCGCCGATTTCCGGCGTAAAATGAATCGAGTGTTCGTGACCTTCCACTCGTAAAACAAAACTAAAGGAGAATTGAATATGAAAGAAAACAACCTGAAAAACACGTATTTTCTGGCGTATGGCGCGGCGATCGCGGCCATCTACGTAGCGCTGACGATGGCATTCCAACCGATCAGCTTCGGACCAGTGCAGTTCCGTATTTCGGAAGCACTCTGCATCCTGCCGTTCTTTACCCCGGCAGCGATTCCGGGACTCTTTGTCGGATGCTTTTTATCCAATCTGTTCTGCGGGGCAGCCGGACTGGATATCGTATTCGGAAGCCTGGCAACCCTGATCGGGGCAGTCGGCTCCTATGCGCTCCGCAAGAGTAAGGTTTTAGTATGTGTACCGCCGATCCTGGCCAACACGATCATTGTACCGTGGGTGCTCCGCTTTGCATACGGCTCTGAGGATCTGATTCCGTTCATGATGCTGACCGTCGGGATCGGCGAGGTGCTGGCAATCGGTGTGCTGGGAAGCATTCTTCTGGCGGCGTTAAACCGTTATAAAACCATGCTGTTCGGCAAGTGTCTGGCAACGGGACGCTAAGAAAAAGACATAACTTAAATGATATAAAAGATGCATGTTACAGACGGATCGCAGTGCGATGGCTGGCGTGTATCTTTTATTTTTTTGCCTTATATTGACAATTTCATGTAAAAGAAGTTAAATTAAAAGGACGTGAAAACACAATGCCTCGCGGTTCCATATCGTTTTTCTATGGCGTCTGCGAAAACAAAAACCGCCTGCGGCGGGGAAGGAATGCACAAATATGAGTGAGAATGTATATCAGATTGATTTTAATAAACCAGAATCCGTCCATTTCATCGGAATCGGCGGTATCAGCATGAGCGGACTGGCAGAGATTTTGATGGACGAGGGATTCACTGTGTCCGGCTCGGACGCACACCGTTCGGAGCTGACCGATAACCTGGAGGCGCGCGGCGCGAAGGTATATATCGGACAGAAAGCGGAGAATATCCAGGATGGCATCGATGTGGTAGTCTACACGGCGGCGATTCACCCGGATAACCCGGAATTTCAGGAAGTAAAACGGCGCGGCATCCCGATGCTGACCCGTGCGGAACTCTTGGGCGAGATGATGCGGAACTATAAAAATGCGATCGCGATTGCCGGAACACACGGCAAAACGACAACCACTTCGATGGTGACGGAGATTTTCTTGCAGGCGAAAAATGACCCGACGATCTCGGTCGGCGGCATCCTTCCGGCGATCGGCGGCAACATCCGCGTCGGCGGACCGGAATTTTTCGTGACGGAGGCGTGTGAGTATACCAACAGCTTCCTATCCTTCTACCCGACGATGGCGGTCATTCTTAATATAGAAGAAGACCATCTCGATTTCTTCAAGGATCTGGCGGATATCCGTCATTCCTTCAAGCTGTTTGCCGAGCGCGTACCGGCTCAGGGCGCGATTGTCATCAACGGCGATATCGAGAACTATCAGGAGATCATAGAAGCGGCAAAAGGCAAGGTTATTACTTTTGGTCACAGCCGCGGCAACGATTACAGTGCCGGTGATATCCAGTATGACGATTACGCGCATCCGTCCTTCGATCTTTATATCGGCGGTGAGAAGAAAGAGCGCCTGACGCTCGGTGTGGCAGGTGAGCACAATGTATACAATGCGCTGGCAGCCATCGCTGTTTCCTTGGAAAATGGCATCTCCATGGACGCCATCCGCGTGGGACTGGCACATTTTACCGGAACCAACCGCCGGTTCGAAAAGAAGGGTGAGGTAAATGGATTTACCATCATCGACGACTATGCGCATCATCCGCATGAGATCGAGGCTACCTTAAAGACGGCGCAGAACTATCCACACAAGACACTCTGGTGCATTTTCCAGCCGCACACCTACACGCGGACGAAGGCATTTCTGCCGCAGTTTGCCGAGGCGCTCTCACTGGCAGATAAAGTCATTCTGGCGGATATCTACGCGGCGCGCGAGACGGACACGCTCGGCATCAGCTCAGAGGATATCGTGAAACTTCTAAAAGAAAAAGGAAAAGAAGCATGGTATCTGCCGACGTTCGATGAAATAGAAAAATTTGTCATGGAACATTGTACACAGGGCGACCTGTTGATAACCATGGGCGCCGGAGACGTTGTAAATGTAGGGGAAAACCTCCTTGCGAAATAGATGCACTCCGAGTGTACATATAGTTATCCACATTATCCACATAGTTTTCAACATATTATGTAAAGGAACTATGTGGATTTTTTGCGCCTAAATGCGGAAATGGGGAAATGCCGAAAATGTTGATAAAATAAGGATTTTGTCGGAGGAAGGGTTATTTTTTGAGGATTTTTGAAGGCTTTTTCCACATTATCCACATTATCCACAATCAAAATAGTGGAAAAATTGGTCTAAAAGTGTCGGCCGCGAACCATAATTAGGAGTATTTCTTTTTAAAAAAAGGTATGTTATGATAGGAACAGACGCAGTGAACCTGTGATAAATGGATGAAAACTGTCTTGTCCGGAGCAAAATTGTGGAAAAGTCCGGAAACAAAATCAAAACGGTGGAAAAGTAAGAAAACAGGAAGATTTGGATGGAACAAATAGAGAATATTTCAAAATAAAAGTAAAATACAGCAGTTTGAATGGTTTACACAGCCGCAGGCTGCTGATAGATAAATGGTAACAGGAAATGTGAGGACACAGAATGGCTAAGAGGGAAATTAGACGATGGGAATAGGATTCAAAAACCGGCTGGCGGTGGGCGCGACGCCGGTTCCGGACGTATTTATTGATACATATATGGCGGGAGCCAGTGGAGAATATGTGAAGGTATATCTGTACCTGCTCCGCCACCAGCAGGAGGAAGTCTCGATCGGACAGATCGCGGACGCGCTCAACCACACGGAGGCGGACGTGCAGCGCGCGCTGGCATACTGGCAGAGAGCCGGGGTGCTGGGAACGGAAGTCGGTGAAGAGGCACAGCGATCGTTTCAGGAGACGCCGGGACAGCAAATTTCACCGGTTTTTGCTTCAACGGAATCCCAGGCAAGTGCTGGTTCTTTTGCGCCATCTGCCAAAACTGCCGCCCGGGAAGCCGCAGCCTGCGATATGTCACGTCTGACCTCGGATGAGTCGTTTAAGCAGCTCATTTATATTGCCCAGCAGTATTTAAACAAGCTGCTCACACCGACAGACTGCCAGATTCTTGGAAATCTCTATTCGAATCTGGGATTTTCCGGGGAATTGCTGGAATACCTGATTGAGTACTGCGTGCAGAACCACCACACCAGCCTGCGCTATATGGAAAAGGTGGCGCTCGGCTGGCATAAGCGCGGCATCAAGGATGTGGAACAGGCGAAAGCGAGCGGCAGGGGCTACACGAAGGGTTCATTCGCGGTTATGCGGGCGATGGGGCTTTCGGACCGGAGTCCGGCGGAGGTCGAGAGTGAATTTATCGAAAAATGGTTCTGGGAGTACGGTTTCACGCGCGAGCTGATCGTCGAGGCGTGCAGCCGCACGATCCGGCAGATACATAAACCGTCGTTTGACTATGCAGACAAGATCCTGCGGGATTGGAAAAATGCCGGCGTCAAGAGCTTCCGGGATGTGTCAGAGCTAGATAAAAAACGGAAGGAAGAAGGCGGGGCGAAGCGCCGGCAGGCGTCTGCAGGCAGCAGCCGTTCTTCCAACCGGTTCCACAATCTAGAGGAACACGGATATGATTACGACGAGATGGTATGGAGCATGATAAACGGAGCGCAGAAGACAGGAGGGGACGATGGCACTCAGTAATTCGCAGTATGAATCGATCATGCGTGTTTATAACCGGACACAGCTTCAGAAGAAACATGAGCTGGACGCGCGGGTTGACGAGGTCTATGAGAAAATACCGGCGGTCCGGGAGATGAACGACGCGATCGCCGCCGCGGCGGTCAAGAGCGCGAAAGAGCTTCTGGCGGGCGATGCGGACGCGGTGAAACGTTTGCGAGGGACAATCGCAGACCTGAAAGAGCAGCGCCAGGTGCTGATGAGCGCCTACGGCTATCCGGCGGACTATCTGGAGATGCAGTATAATTGTCCGGACTGTAAGGATACCGGGTACAAAGACGGCATAAAATGCCACTGTTTCCGTCAGCGGGAGATCGATCTGTTATACGCCCAGTCGAATATCCGGGAAGTGCTGAAGCGGGAGAATTTTTCTCATTTTTCCTATGATTATTTTGATGACACGAAGATCGATCCGCGTAGCGGCAAGACTGCCCGCGCGTATATGGAGCAGGTGACGGCGTTCTGCCACCGCTATGTGGACGGATTTAAAGAAGAAAAGGGAAATATCTTATTTACCGGAAAAACGGGGCTTGGAAAGACGTTTTTAAGCAACTGCATCGCGAAGGAGCTGATTGAGCGCTGTTTCAGCGTCGTGTATCTCCCGGCGGTGGAGATGTATGAGATATTTTCAAGGGACCGCTTCGCAAATGATGCGACCGATGAGGATCGCGACCGCTCCCAGTATTTATTAGAGTGCGATCTGCTGATCATCGACGATCTGGGGACGGAACTGGTGAATACGTTTACGACTTCCCAGCTCTTCTATGTGGTCAACGAGCGCTTAAACCGGAAGAAAGGCACGATCATTTCCACCAATCTGCCGGTCAATGAGATGCGCGACGAGTTTACCGACCGCGTCATGTCACGGATCATAAGCCAGTATCAGATCATTCCGCTCTACGGCGAGGATATCCGGATACGAAAAAAGCTGGAAAACCGGTAATGGGTTGACTTATAAGGGACATAATGATATAAAAGAGACGTTAGAATGCGCTAACATATGCAAAAAAAGCGAATTAACAGAGAGTAAACAGGCTGGAGGAAAATGGAAAATGCTGTACGAAGAGAAAATCATTGAGACGATACCGGTAGGTCCGCTGGGACTGATTCCATTAAAGGGATGTGAGGAACTGGTAGGCAAGGTAGACAAATATCTGGTGGACTGGAGAAATGAGCGCGAGAGCGAGCACAAGACGTCGATCGCATTTTCAGGTTATCAGAGAGACTCCTACATCATCGGGGCAAACACACCGAGATTTGGTTCCGGCGAGGCAAAGGGCGAGATCAAGCGTCGGTGCGCGGCGATGATCTGTATCTGATCGTGGATGTCTGCAACTACAGCCAGACATATTCTCTGTGCGGCATGGTAAACCATATGTCCCCGGATGATCATTATCAGGATCTGAAACGTGTCATTGCGGCAGCAGGCGGAAAGGCACGCCGTATCAACGTAATCATGCCGTTCCTGTATGAGAGCCGCCAGCATAAGCGCTCCGGCCGTGAGTCCTTAGACTGCGCGCTGGCACTGGAAGAGCTGGTAGATATGGGCGTTGAGAATATCATTACCTTTGACGCACACGATCCGCGTGTCCAGAACGCGATTCCGCTCAAGGGTTTTGAGACCGTTCAGCCGATTTACCAGTTTATCAAATATTTGCTGAAAAATGAGAAAGAGCTGGAGATCGACAGCGATCACATGATGGTCATCAGCCGGATGAGGGCGGTATGTCCCGCGCTGTCTTCTTCTCCAACGTGCTGGGACTCGACATGGGTATGTTCTACAAACGCCGCGATTACACCAGGATCGTCAACGGACGCAACCCGATCGTTGCCCATGAGTTCTTGGGATCCAGCGTAGAGGGCAAGGATGTCCTGATCATCGATGATATGATCTCCTCTGGCGAGAGCATGTTAGATGTAGCGAAGGAATTAAAGAGCCGCAAGGCGAGAAAGGTATTCGTATGCGCGACCTTCGGTCTGTTTACCAACGGACTGCAGAAGTTTGACGAGTACTATGAGAACGGTCTGATCGACCGCGTCCTGACCACCAACCTGGTATACCAGACACCGGAGCTTCTCTCCAGACCGTACTATATCAGCGTCGATATGAGCAAATACATCGCGCTCATCATCGATAACCTGAACCACGATGCCTCCTTAAGCGAGCTGTTAAATCCGACTGGACGTATCAATAAGCTGCTGGCGAAGTATCGGGCGGGAATACGGGACTAAAAATAGACCTTTAAAATAGAAACAAAAAGAACGTCATTTCCGGACCAATACATGTCAGAAAATGGCGTTCTTTTTAATGTCATAGGAAACAGGCAATGTCACGGTTATGTATGAAAGGAGTCCTACAACCGCACTTCATGCACCGCAGCTCCTTCTTCCTTCAGCACCCGCATCTCCCTCTCATGACAAGTAAATACAAGAATCTGCCCGGAATAGGCGGTTGGCAGCCATTTGAGGACGGTTCTCAGGCGCTCGTCGTCGTAGAGGACGAAGCTGTCGTCAAAGATGAGCGGCAGCCGGTCTGCATCGCCCTGGATAAAGTGGGCGGCGGCGAGGCGCAGCGCCAGATAGATCTGGTCGGCGGTGCCGCTGCTGACCTGTTCAAGCGGGATCAGCTTCCGGCGGGTATTTAAAAACGCATTCAAGTTCTCATCGATGCTGATGCTGGAATAAATTCCGCCGGTAATTCCGGCGATCAGGTCGGACGCAGTCTTATTTAAGTACAGGCCGAAAGAATCCCGGATGGTCGTGGAAAGCTCTTTTAAGGTATCAAGCGCCAGATCCACGGAGGCGATCTCCTGATGGATGCGCTCATTTTCATTTAAAATGTGTTTGAGCGCCGCTGCCCGGTCTTTGCAGGCGGATAGGTGCTCCAGCTTTTTCTCTAACTCCCACTGGACGCGCTGTTGTTCCTCGATGACAAGGCTGCAGTCATTCTGCTTTGCCATCAGCGCCGAGATCTGTTCGGAACGTTTTACCAGTGAATCCTCCGAGTTTGTAACGGCGTGGCAGAGCGTGATGAAGCGGTCCAGCCGCTGGGACAAAAGCTTCATGGATTCATCCGAAATCTCGGATTCGCCCAGGTGGCGGCTCAAAATCTCCGATAAAACAGAGGCACTTTTCTCCGCCTCCTGCCTGCGGCGGCTCCGGTGCCGTGTGACGCAGATTCCCAGCATGAGAAGCACAAGAGCGGCGACGCCAAATATGAGGGCGGTGGGACCAGCTCCCAGCCACGGGGACGGAAGCGGGAAGAACGCCAGATATCCGCAGTATGCGGCGCAGATGGCGCAGATCGCCGCTGCGATAAAGAAAAACACCTGGAAAAACCGGGATCCCTTGCTGGAGGAAGACACCTGTGCATACTGATAGTCCTGGTAGAGTGTTTCAGCCTGACTGCGGTACGCCTCGATGGACGCCTCGTCCGTAAAGGAAAACTCATCCAGTACCTGACGGCTCTTCTGCAGCCGGTCGGATAAATCTTCTTTTTCTATTTTCTGATGTTCCAGTTCATTTCGGACCGAGTCACGTAGTTTTGAGTATTCCTGTAACTGATTCTCATATTTTGGCGAAGAAAGCTCGCGTTCCAGCGCGCGGATCTCGCTAAGAAGGGAGGTATAGTTGACCGAAGCCTCCGGGCTTAACTGGGATTCAAATTGTTTGCGCTGATTTTTCAGATAGGCGGTCGCCTTAGTGATATTGAGCGCCATATTGCCAGAGGTATTCATGTTGGCAATATAGTTTTTCAGTTCTGAAACCATGCCTTCATCGGTCGCACTCTTTAACTGGCTGATGCTGATGGTGTTGTTGTACATGGTTTCACTCATGCCGCCCAAGATTTCCTGCAAAACGGCGCGGCCGTCCGGTTCCTCGCGTCCGGTCGTCTCGTTGATGACGGTAAATTCCTTCTTATTTTTCTGGAACGAGCGCTCGATCCGGTAAATGGTGCCGTCGTCGGATTCAAGCCGGAGCTGCCCCTCGTAGGTGCCGCTGTTTTCCCACGGCTCATATTTGCTGTAGATGTCGTTTCTGGCGGCGCGCCCCTCTGACGCTCGATGCCGAAGAGCATGCCGCGGATAAAGGTGTGGATCGTGGATTTGCCGGCTTCATTTTTACCGTAAATGACGTTTAACCCATCCTCAAAGGAGACGGCTGTGTCATGAAATTTTCCAAACCCACTGATATAAAGATCAAGAAAACGCATGGAAGCTAACTCCTTTCATCGGTGGTGAGAAGCAGGGCGTGGATGCCGTAAAACAGCGCCTTTTTCTCCACCGGACTCATGTCCGGTTTTTTCAGTGCCTGGATGTAAAAGCCGATCATATCGCTTGGATGCTCGGCAAACAGGGCGGAAAAATCGTATTGCGGTTCCGTCTCATCGATGATATCCGCGATGCGGAAACGCAGCTTTAAGGCGTCCAGATCGAAGAAAATATCGGGATCGCGCATGCCCTGCACCTTGAAGCGGAAAATATTGTCATTGCCGCGCTGTTCGATCTCATGGGCGATTTTTAAGTACAGCTCCGTGTTGGTCGTATCCGGCGTGACGCGGACGATGAGTGGGATGTAGCGGAGCTTCGCCATCGGAATAAAGTCCAGTGTCGTTACCTGACAGCTTTCCGGGTCGATCTCGCCGTAAAGGATGCCGTGCCTGCCGGTCTCGGTCTTATCAAGCGGCTCCGGGGAACCGCAGTATGCCATCTTTTTGTCCAGTAGGATCTCTGGCCTGTGGATGTGCCCCAGTGCGATATACGAAAATCCAGAGGAAGCCAGCGCCGCCCGGTCGATCGGGACGTGGTTCGCGTCGCCGCCGTGCCCCAGCAGAATGTGGATTTTTCCATCCTCCGGCGCTTCAAGAGCATCGAGGCGCGGCTCCGGGATCTCCGCAGTATAGTAAGAAAAGCCGGTCACCTCGGTGTTGATATCCTCAAAATAGACGGATGAGACATCCTCACTTTCCAGAAACGTCACGTTGGAAGCCCAGGAAAAGCTTAAAACGGCGGAATTTTTGCGGATCCGGTCGTGATTGCCCGCGATGATGACAACCTGTGTCTGCGGGATCGTGGAAAACAGGTAATTGACCTCTTTCAGGTCGCGCAGCAGCGGCTGGCGGTGGAACAGATCCCCCGCGATGAACAGGCAGTCCACGCGCAGTTCCTTTGCCTTGGCGATGATGGCGGTAAACGTATCGCGGATATCGCGGCTGCGCTCCCGGCTCCACGGCTTGTCGCTGTCCGGGGACATGCCCCAGTGGATATCGCCGGTATGGATAAATTTCACATTCTCTCCCCCTTTCAGGAGTCTGTCACTCCGTATGTACATATTGAAATAATAATAGAAAAGGGACTGCTGCAAATAGCAGAAAGCAGATTCCAGTATTTGCGACAGCCCCATAGTTGCTTATTGTTTACAGTTCACAGTTGTTTACGGTTCTCGGGAACGGAATGACATCGCGGATGTTGGAAACGCCGGTTAAGTACATCACGCAGCGCTCGAATCCAAGACCAAATCCGGAGTGTCTTGCGGAACCGTATTTACGCAGATCCAGATAGAAATCGTAGTCCTCCTTTTTGAGTCCAAGCTCGTCCATACGCGCCTCTAACTTTTCTAAGCTGTCCTCACGCTGGCTGCCGCCGATGATCTCGCCGATGCCCGGTACGAGACAGTCCATCGCTGCAACGGTCTTGCCGTCTTCGTTCATCTTCATGTAGAATGCCTTGATCTCCTTCGGATAATCGGTAACGAAGACCGGTTTCTGGAAGATCTTCTCGGTTAAGTAGCGCTCATGCTCGGTCTGTAAGTCACAGCCCCAGAATACCTTGTAGTCGAATTCGTCGTTGTGCTCTTCGAGGATGCGGACAGCCTCGGTGTAGGTTACATGACCGAACTCGGAATTTAATACGTGGTTTAAGCGGTCAAGGAGTCCCTTGTCGATGAACTGGTTGAAGAAATTCATCTCTTCCGGTGCGTGCTCTAAGACGTAGCGGATGACATATTTTAACATATCCTCGGCAACTTCCATGTTGTCGTTCAGATCCGCAAATGCCATCTCCGGCTCGATCATCCAGAACTCAGCTGCATGACGGGTCGTGTTGGAGTTCTCTGCGCGGAAGGTCGGTCCGAAGGTGTAGATATTGCGGAATGCCATCGCGTAGGTCTCGCCGTTTAACTGACCGCTGACAGTTAAGTTAGTTGGTTTTCCGAAGAAATCCTGGGAGTAGTCAACCGTGCCGTCGTTCTTTTTCGGAACATTGTTCAGATCCATCGTGGTAACCTGGAACATCTCACCGGCGCCCTCGCAGTCACTTGCGGTAATCAGTGGAGTGTGGACATACACGAAATCGCGCTCCTGGAAATACTGATGGATCGCGTAAGCTGCCAGGGAACGTACACGGAACACAGCCTGGAAGGTGTTGGTTCTCGGACGCAGGTGGGAGATGGTACGCAGATACTCAAGGCTGTGGCGTTTCTTCTGAAGCGGATAATCCGAAGCGGACGGTCCCTCAACGGCTACCTCGGTCGCCTGAATCTCGAACGGCTGCTTTGCCTCCGGGGTCGCAACCAGGGTACCTTTTACGATAATGGATGCGCCTACGTTTAACTTGGAGATCTCTGCAAAGTTCGGCATTGTATCATGGTAAACAACCTGAAGCGTCTCAAAGTAGCTGCCATCGCTCACAACGATGAAGCCAAAGTTCTTGGAACCGCGCACGCTTCGTACCCAGCCGCCGATCTGAACTTCTTTGTCCAGATACGTCTCTCTGGAACGGTAAATTTCTCTTACAGTGGTTAAATTCATCTCAGTAAACTCCTTATTTTGCAAAATAAACTTTCTCATGCGGACTGCCCTGCAGTGTGCAGACCGTGTTTAACTTTCATTATACTGTATTTTCCTTGTAGATTCAAGGGACGGAGGGAAATTTGCGGGGGAAGAAACCTGCCCGCATAAAAAGTGACAGCTTTAAAAATTAACAGAAACAAATGCAAAAACAGAAGGAAAGGGCAGAAAACAAGCTGGGTATTGTGTCAACTCTGTGAATACTTGTTTTACAGAGACAAATGCCCGGTGTTAGAATGGGGATAAAGAAAGAAAACCGCGGAATACTTTCAAAGAGTCTATCAAACGGAAAGGGTGTAGACAGAAGAATTATGACTGAACTTGACGCAAATAAAAAAGCGGAAGAGCTTCTGAAAGGTGCGTACGATTTACATGTACATTCATCGCCCTCTGTTTTTCCGAGAGAATTGGATGGATTCCAGTTGATCCGGGAGGCAGACGCGGCAGGAATGGCGGGAGTGATGCTGAAAAGTCATTATGAATCAACGGCTTTGCGGGCAGAACTGATCAACCGCTACAGCGGCTGTAAGGCGAAAGCGTATGGCGGGCTCTGCCTCAACTGCCCGGCGGGCGGCTTGAATGTATACGCGGTGAAAAATGCATTGCGGGCGGGGGCAAAAATTGTATGGATGCCGACCCGGGATGCGAAAAACAGCCTAGTATTCGGAAACATGGAGGGAGATTTCTTCGACCGCAGGGGTATTACCATTCTGGAACAGGATGGAACATTAAAAGAATGCGTCTACGACATCATGGATGCTATCAAGGAAAAAGACGCATTTCTGGCAACAGGACATATCAGCCCGGAGGAATCCCTGATTTTATGCAGGGAAGGACGGAAACGGGGGGTCAATATGATTTTGACACATCCAGAGTTTCCAAGGACGAGGATAGGAAGAGACGATCAGGCGGAACTGGCGAAGCTGGGGGTTGTGATTGAGAAGAACTGGTTTAATCTGGCACAGAAAAGTGTGATGCCGGAAGAGATGGCAGAGACGATTCGGACCGTTGGAAGTGGACACGTATATCTGGCAACGGACCGAGGGCAGAAAGGGGCGCCGACACCCGTTTCGGAATTGAAACGGTTTATCGCCGTGATGCTGACCTGTGGGATTGCGGAAGCACAGATACGGGACATGGTCCAGAAGGTACCGGAAGAAGTGGTATGCAGATAAATTTATATAAATGCACATTTTTTAGAAGGAGGATTTTACATTATGAGGAAAGACAGAGTATTGGCAGGGGCATTAGCAGCAGTGACAGCGCTCAGCATGACAGCGTGCGGCGGCGGACAGGCAGGTGGTACCACACAGGCAGCGGCGGCAGGAACACAGGCGGCAGTCGAGAACACCGCTAACCCGAATGCCGAGACAACACTCAGCATCGGTTATACGACCGCAGCAAACGCAGATGATCCGTATCACTTTACAGCAACCAAATTCAAAGAGATCGTGGAAGAAAAATCCGAGGGCAGAATTGCGGTCAACCTGTATGCGAGCAGTCAGCTTGGTTCCGAGCCGGAGATGTGGGAAGGCATGCAGACCGGAACATGCGACATGGCAGTCATGACGAATGCATATGTTTCTTCTTATGTACCGGCAAACGGTGCATTGGATCTTCCGTTCATTTTTAGCGATTTGGCACAGGCACGTGAGATCGTAGACGGCGATTTCGGTCAGTCCCTGATCGACAATATGGACGGAACAGGCGTTACATGTCTTGCATTTTCTGAGGGCGGATTCCGTCAGTTGTGTACAAAGGACAAAGAAATCAAAGCACCGTCCGATTTGAATGGACTGAAGATCCGCTGCATGGAGACAAAGATTTACCTATCTGCTTATAAGGCGCTGGGTGTAAATGCAACCCCGATGGCATGGGGCGAGCTTTTAACCGCTCTGCAGCAGGGTACCGTAGATGGCTGTGACGCACCGTTAAGTGTATTATATACCAACGGTTTTCCGGATATCTGCAAATACATTGATAATGTAAACCTGTTCTATTCTCCACTTCCGGTATGTATTTCTACCAGTGTATATGAGTCCTTATCTGAGGAAGATCAGGCGATCTTAAAAGAAGCAGCACAGGAAGCAGCCAAAGAAACACGTGAAAACAACGATGCAACCGCTGAAAAGATGGAGTCGGATCTGACGTCTCAGGGCATGACGATTGTATCCTCTGAGGATGTAGATACAGAGGCATTCCAGAGTGCCGTAAAGCCGTGCTATGACGAGATGGAATCCTACATCGGTTCTGAGTGGGTGGATCAGATTAAATCCCTGACCGGCACGGAGAGGTGATTGCAGAAAGAGGGTTTGACAGCATGAAAAAATTACAGCAGGTTTCAGACATAATTAATAAGTGCGTCAGTTACATAGGAATGGTGATCTTTATTGTCCTGATTGTTGCCTGTGTGGCACAGGTGTTTTTCCGCTTCATTCTGAATAATTCACTGTCATGGAGCGAAGAACTTGCCCGGTACTGTTTTATCTGGATGCATATGCTGGGCGCTTCCTTGTTGATTGAGGGAAGCGGACATGCTACAGTAACAGCAATCCTGGATCTGATGCATGGAACACTTCGAAAAATTGTCGATATTATCATTGAATTAGTTATCTTTTTTGATGGAACCGTAATGCTGTATGCAGGCTTAAAGCTTGCGTACAGCTCCAGAACTAACTTGAGTACCGCGCTTTCTGTCCCGATGTGGTGTATCAATTCCTCCGTGGCAGTCGGCGGAATCCTTCTGATGTTCCAGGCATTTGTAGCGATTGCGATGATCGTATCAGCGACAGAGAGAAAGGAGGATAAACCGGTATTATGACACTTGTATTAGTAGTATTATTTGGTCTGATGCTTTTAGGCATTCCGGTTGCATTTGCAATCCTTTCTGCCGGAATGGCATATCTGGCGACAACGGGAGGAAGTATGCTGGTAGTCGCACAGCGGCTGATTTACGGTCTTAACTCCTTCACACTGCTTGCAGTCCCACTGTTTATCTTGGTAGGAAACCTGATGGATTTCGGTGGTATTTCCAAACGTCTGACCGATTGGGCGAAGAGTATTTTAGGCTGGCTTCCGGGCGGACTTGGAATTGTAACCGTATTCAGTTGTGCGATCTTTGCAGCGCTGACGGGCTCTGGTCCGGCGACGGTAGCAGCGATTGGTTCAATTATGCTTCCTTCCATGCTGAAGGCAGGTTATTCCAGAGAAACGAGCGCGGGGTTAGTTGCATCGGCAGGTGCATTGGGACCAATCATTCCTCCGAGTATTCCCATGATTATTTATGGAGTTACAATGAATCTTTCAATTCCGGCAATGTTTATGGCAGGGGTTGTCCCGGGACTTGTTATCGCACTGGCGTTATCGTTAGTCAATGTCGTATTCGCATACAGGAATCCGGAGGTTCTGAAACATGCGAAGACGATGAAGTTTGATTTTAAAGAATCCATGAAATTGTTCTGGAAAGCGCTGGGCGCTCTGGGACTTCCGGTTCTGATTCTAGGCGGTATTTATGGCGGTATCTTTACACCAACCGAATCCGCAGCGGTCGGCATTGTTTATGCGCTGATTCTGGGTTTTGCATTGAAAGAACTGAAAGTAAAAGATTTACCGAAGATCCTGATCAATTCCCTGAAAACATCGACAATGGTCAATTTCATCATCGCGGCGGCGTCCCTGTTCTCCTGGGTTGTATCGAAATCCCAGATCGGAATCGTGATTTCCAATGCATTTATCAGCTTCGTAGGTGGCAGCCAGGCACTTTATCTCTTCGTACTAGTTGTAGTGCTCTTAATTGTAGGCTGTCTGATGGATAACGTAGCGGCAACTCTGATTCTGGCACCAATTTTAATTCCGGTTGGAATTGCACTCGGATGTAATGAACTCCACATCGGTATGCTGTTCTGTATTTGCCTGGTAGTTGGATTCGTAACACCTCCGTTTGGATATAATCTGTTTACGGCGGTTTCGATTTCAGGCTTGAATTTTAAACAGATTGTAAAGGGAGCGCTTCCGTTCCTTTTGACGGAAATATTGCTTCTGTTTGTATTTGCATATGTACCGGGAATCATCACATGGCTTCCGAGACTAATGGGGTACGGATACTAAGTATTAGAAAAATACGTAAGAAAAAGGGGCTATGAAAAGACAGCAGAAGAGACTTGAAAGGTCAATGCGCTGTTTTTTTACGGCTCCTTTTGGTTAGAATAAGAAAATAGATAGAACTGAGAACTGGCGGAGGAAACAATGAAAATAGGATTCGAAGTTTTTTTGGTGGTAGCCAGAGAAATGAGTATTACAAAAGCTGCAAATGAGCTTCATATTACACAGCAGTGCGCCAGCGATCATATAAAGAGGCTGGAAAAAGAGTATAATGTCGTGTTGTTTGAGCGGCGTCCCAAATTCCGTCTGACACAGGCTGGCGAGATCATGCTTCATAACCTGTTAAATATCCAGATTATGGAGACGAGTATGAGCCGGAGTCTAGCGGGGATAGCGGAGGGGACGGTGGGCGGTTTTACCTTGGGAATCAGTACATCCCGCGCGCCGATCATACTGCCCCGTGTGCTGCCGCGATATTACCAGTGTTACCCGAGGTAAATATATCCTTTACGGAGGAGGACACACAGATTCTGGAGGAACGCCTGTTGAACGGACAGGTAGATTTATTTATCGGGGTCAATACGTCACCGCATCCGGATTATAAAATCCAGACCCTGACGACGGATGAGATCATCCTGGTTATCTCCGCCAAGCTTTTGAGGCGGGAATTTAGCAAGCAGGAGATCCGGCAGATGGAGGATGGGATTGATCTGAAACGGTTTTCCAACATTCCGTTTACGCAGAGTTTCAAGACCGGAAAAGTTAACCATGCGATTCAGGAATATCTGGACAGTTATAATGTAAAGCTTAATGTCATCTATAACATCAGTGATAGTGAGACGCAGATTCTGCTCTGCGCGTCCGGCATCTGTGCGGCGCTGTGCCCGAAAATGCTGCTGGCAGCCGCGTACCGTCACAATCAGACCTGTAAACCGGAGGATGAACTCTATATGTTCCCGATCCGGAACTTGGGACGGGAGTTAAAGATCGAGCTGGTCAGCCATCGGAATGCGATGCATCCGATGTATATACAGGACTTTGTCCATATCTTACAGGAGGAGTTGCCGCGGATTGCAGATTCGATGAGTCTGGAAGAATTGAGAAAGAGTATACAGTAAAAAAGCCTTGAATCGGAAATGCTTTTGAGTCAAAAGTGTCTCAGATTCAGGGCTTTTTTTCAGTTCACGGGAGGTTCACTCTCAGATTCCACATCCCGGAATTACGAAAATATTATGTAAAAGGAACGAAAAATGTCGGAAAATGTACAAAATTGGGACAAATTCTATTAAAAATTTGTTCACTATTTTCGTGAAGTATGTTATAATAAAAACAGGTTTAAAATACACATTATATGTGAGCATCGAGGGGTGATATCGTGATTAAAAAGGAAATGATAGCTATGCTGTTGGCAGGCGGACAGGGCAGTCGTCTGGGTGTCTTAACTCAAAAAGTAGCAAAACCTGCGGTTTCTTTCGGAGGAAAGTATCGAATCATCGATTTTCCGTTAAGTAACTGTATCAATTCGGGAGTGGACACGGTAGGCGTTCTGACCCAGTATCAGCCGCTGCGGCTGAATGCACATATTGGAATCGGTATTCCGTGGGATCTGGACCGCAACGTAGGTGGTGTGACGGTACTTCCGCCGTATGAGCGGAGCAAAGGAAGCGATTGGTACACCGGTACGGCGAACGCGATCTACCAGAATCTGGAATACATGGAAACGTACAATCCAGAGTATGTGCTGATTTTGTCCGGCGACCACATCTACAAGATGGACTACGAGGTAATGCTGGAATACCACAAAGCAAACAATGCGGATGTGACGATCGCGGCGATGCAGGTTCCGATGGAGGAGGCAAGCCGTTTCGGTATCGTTATAACCGATGACAACAACCGCATTACGGAGTTTGAGGAGAAACCGGCGAATCCGCGCAGCAATTTAGCTTCCATGGGTATTTACATATTCAGCTGGAAGGTGCTCAAGGAAGCGCTCATCAAGCTCTCGGACGAGCCTGGATGTGATTTTGGAAAGCACATTATCCCGTATTGCCATGCAGCTGGAAAACGTATCTTCGCATACGAGTACAACGGCTACTGGAAAGATGTCGGAACCCTTGGCTCCTACTGGGAGGCAAACATGGAACTGATCGACATCATTCCGGAGTTCAACCTGTATGAAGAATACTGGAAGATTTACACGAAGAGCGATATTATTCCCCCACAATTTATATCGGAGCAGTCCAAGATAGAGCGCAGTATCATCGGCGAGGGCACCGAGGTATACGGCGAAGTCATTAACTCGGTCATCGGAGCAGGCGTTACGATCGGAGAAGGTGCGGTGATCCGTGATTCGATCATCATGAAGGGCACGACGATCGGCGCTGGCACGGTTGTGGATAAGGCGATCGTGGCGGAGGACGTTACCATCGGTGAGAATGCCGAGGTCGGCGTCGGAGAATATGCCGAGAGCAAGTACGACAAGAAGGTATATCAGTTCGATCTGGTAACGATCGGAGAGCGCTCCGTGATACCGGATGGAGTGAAGATAGGACGGAACACAGCGATTTCCGGTGTGACGACGGCAGACGATTATCACGGCGGCGAGCTGGAGAGCGGCGATTATATCATAAAGGCAGGTGGAATACAATGAGAGCGATCGGGATTGTTTTAGCTGGCGGCAACAGCAAGAGAATGAGAGAATTATCCAATAAGAGAGCCATCGCAGCGATGCCTATCGCAGGCAGCTACCGCAGTGTCGATTTTGCTCTGAGCAATATGAGCAATTCCCACATCCAGAGTGTGGCGGTACTGACGCAGTACAACTCCCGTTCCCTGAATGAGCACTTGAGTTCTTCCAAGTGGTGGGATTTCGGACGTAAGCAGGGCGGCATGTATGTATTCACACCGACGATCACGGCAGAGAGCAGCGACTGGTACCGCGGTACCGCAGATGCGCTGTATCAGAACCTCGATTTCTTAAAGAAAAGTCATGAGCCGTATGTGGTCATTGCAGGCGGCGACTGTGTCTATAAATTGGATTACGGCAAGGTACTGGAGTATCATATTGAAAAGAAAGCGGATATTACCGTAGTATGCAAGGAGATGCCTCCGGAGGAGGACGTTACCCGCTTCGGTCTGGTGAAGTTAAACGATGACGGACGTATCACAGATTTTGAGGAAAAACCGATGCTGGCGACCTCCAGCATGATCTCCTGCGGTATCTATGTAATACGCCGCCGTCAGCTCATCGAACTTCTGGAGCGCTGTGCAGCAGAGGATCGGTATGATTTTGTTACCGATATTTTAGTCAGATATAAGAACCTCAAACGCATTTACGCGTATAAGTTAGGAACTTACTGGAGCAACATCGCTTCGGTTGATTCGTACTACAAGACGAACATGGATTTCCTAAAACCGGATGTACGCCACTATTTCTTCAAAGAATACCCGGAGATCTACTCCAAGGTAGATGATCTTCCGCCGGCAAAATACAATCCGGGTGCAAATGTCAAGAACAGCCTGGTATCCAGCGGCTGTATCTTAAATGGTACGGTGGAGAACTCGGTTCTGTTTAAGAAGGTATATGTAGGCAATAACTGTATCATCCGGAATTCTGTTATTTTAAATGATGTTTACATCGGGGACAATACAGTGATTGAGAATTGTATTGTAGAGAGCCGTGATACGATCCGCGCCAACACGACGCACATCGGTACGCCGGAAGATGTAAAGATTGTCATTGAGAAGAACGAGCGGTTTACATTATAGGGTACATCAAAGAACAGACGGAAGGGGTAAATGGGTATGCAGATTACAGACGTAAGAGTGCGGCGGATAGAGAAGGAAGGTAAGATGAAAGCCATCGTATCCATCACACTTGACAATGAATTTGTGGTTCATGATATCAAGGTTATTGAGGGAGAGAAGGGACTTTTTATTGCTATGCCGAGCCGTAAGGCTGCGGATGGAGAATACCGGGATATTGCCCACCCGATTAATTCGGGAACCAGAGACATGATTCAGAATGTCATTCTTGCCAAATACGAGGCGACAGCTCTGGAACTGGCAGAGCTGGAGAAAGCAGAGTAAAAAGCAGGAAAAGAAAGTAAAAAGAGAGAAAATATGAAAAAATGTCCCCGGACGCTGGACAAAGTGCCCGGGGACATTTATTATGTAGGTATAGTGTGCTCAAAAACGGGCGGAATTTGCCCGAATGTGTACAGATAATCCATAAGGGGGTAATTATGAGCGGTACGATTTTTTCTTTAATACCGCCTATCGTAGCCATTGCGCTTGCATTGATTACGAAAGAGGTGTACCTGTCTCTGCTGATAGGTATTATGTCGGGCGCGTTTTTATTTACGGGTCCAAATCCGCTTCATGCGGTGGAAACCATGATCGCGATCATGGGCGAGAAGATCGGGGGCAATGTCAACATTCTGCTTTTCCTGGCATTTCTCGGCATCGTGGTAGCACTGATCACAAAGTCTGGTGCGTCGAAGGCTTATGGTGAGTGGGCGTCCCACGCGATCCGCACGAAGAAGGGCGCGCTGTTTGCAACCATGTTCCTCGGAATGCTGATTTTCGTGGATGACTATTTTAACTGCCTGACCGTCGGCACGGTTATGCGTCCGGTGACAGACAAGCACAAGATCACACGTGCGAAGTTAGCCTACATCATCGATGCGACGGCGGCGCCGATCTGTATCATCGCGCCGATCTCAAGCTGGGCAGCAGCGGTCGGTTCTTCGCTTCCGGAGGACAGCGGGGTGGACGGCTTCAGTCTGTTCCTTCACACGATTCCGTTTAATCTGTATGCGCTTCTCACGATCTGCTTCATGCTCTTTTTGGTAGCAGGCGATTTTGATTTCGCGGCGATGAAACGCTATGAAGAACAGGTGAAAAAGACCGGAAAAGAGACGACGGTCGAGGCGGAGGCGATGGAGATCTCCGGCAACGGAAAGGTTATCGATCTGATTCTTCCGATCCTGGTTCTGATTGCGTTCTGCGTCAGCGGTATGCTGTATACAGGCGGCATCCTGGACGGCGTTGGTCTGGTCGAGGCGTTCGCCAACTGTGATTCGGCACTGAGCCTGGTGCTTGGTTCCTTCTTCACACTGGTGTTTATCTTTGTATTTTACATGATCCGCCGTGTCATCCGGTTCAATGAGTTCTGTGAATCCTTCACGATCGGCGTCAAGGCGATGATCCCGGCGATCATGATTCTGTGCCTTGCCTGGACTCTGTCTGGTATCTGCAGTGCGGATTACTTAAACATCGGCGGCTATGTCAAAGAGGTAGTGGGAGGCAATGCGCTGGTCGGCTCCCTGATGCCGGCCCTGATGTTCGTCATCGCGGCGGGGCTGGCGTTCTCGACCGGTACGTCCTGGGGTACCTTCGGTATTCTGCTTCCGATTGCATTTGCGGTGGTTGGCGCTGAAAATATGAACAGCCTTACGATCGTGACGGCTTCGATTCTGGCAGGTGCGGTCTGCGGCGACCATGTTTCCCCGATCTCGGATACGACCATCCTTGCGTCGGCTGGCGCCCAGTGCCACCACATCAACCACGTATCGACCCAGATCCCGTATGTGCTGTGCGTAGCGGCGTGCTGTTTCCTCGGTTATCTGGCAGCCGGAATTACCGCCAATGGCTGGGTGGGAACCGGCGTGGGATTCGCAGCGCTGATTGTGGTTCTGGTTATTCTGGATCGAAAGAATAAAGGGACGAAAGAGGCGTAAAAGCATCGGCAGTAAACGAAAATTGGTTCGTTTACTGCCGATTTCTTTCGTTTCATCGGAGGAAGCGGTCGTATCTTCCGCTGGGGCATCGGTAGCAGCTGCGGTTGTTTCTGCCGGAGCAGAAGGTTGTCCGCACCCTCTTTATGAAATAGCGGTGGCATGGAAACTTTGGAAAAACGCATTCCCCACCAGCGATAAACTCCGTTCCTTCCGTTTGACCAGACAGATACTTGAGTGGATCTGGGGCTGGGTGATGATCCGGCGGATCAGGGCGGGATCGGAATTTAAACAGAGGGCAGATTCAGGCGCGAGCGCGATGCCCAGCCTTCGGACGCCCATAAAA
The DNA here is from genome assembly GCF_003478795.1 of Clostridium sp. AF21-20LB. Classification (NCBI taxonomy): domain Bacteria; kingdom Bacillati; phylum Bacillota; class Clostridia; order Eubacteriales; family Clostridiaceae; genus Clostridium; species Clostridium sp. AF21-20LB. The sequence goes on from NZ_QUGD01000023.1 coordinate 39,716, forward strand.
GGGCGGTTCTGGCATCGTCGGCAATGCAGACGATGTTCGGTTCCAGCGCCTGTTCCTCAAAATATCCCAGAATCAGCGGCTGCCAGCGGCGGTAAAGGATGAGCGGCGCGCGGGTGAGGGCGGAGAGGGGAAGAGATGTGGGCGTATGGCTTTTTTGTGGTTCGGAAGCGTCGGATGCAGGCATAGGGTGGGAACTTTGAATCACAGAACCAGTGTCGGATGGAGGAATATCGGTCAGAAGGGCATTCGGGCATTCCTGGTAATGGCTCCAGATCATTTCGCGCCCGATCGCCAGAAATGCCTCCGGCGGCAGTGTCTGCATCTCCAGCCCGGCTTTGGCAAATGGCGTCCGGATCACGGCGAGGTCGATCTGGTTGGAGTGAAGCAGATCGAGCAGGTGGTAGGAATTGGACTCATGGAGTTCAAACAGGGCTTTGGGATAGGATCGCCGGAATGGGGCAAGATAATGCCGGGTCACAAATTCGACGGCGGAGGAGATGATGCCAAGGCGCACAACGCCCTGAATCTCCTGTTTCTGTGCAGTCAGCTCCGTGCAGGCAGCCTGGCTCAGATCGAGGATCGCAAGCGCCCGGTCGTAGAACGTCTTTCCAGCAGGTGTCAGTCGGATGCGGCGGGAACCGCGTTCAAATAGCGTCACACCCAGTTCTGCCTCCAGAAGCTTCATCTGGTGGCTGAGCGGCGGTTGTGAGATATTCAGTTTTTTGGCTGCCTGGGAAATATTTCCCTCGTTGACGATGGTGGTGAAGTAGGATAACTGGCGAAGTTCCATAAATGCTCCTTCCTGTTCGGATTCGTTGTAAAACTGTGTATACGGCAGATATATTATATAACAAAATCCGATAGAATAACAGGCGAACTATATTTTTCTGATATATATTCTATATCCGAATGGTATTTTTCAGGCTCCTTGAATTCTGGTATGATACATAAGCAGGTATATACTGGAAATTCCAGAGAAATAAAAGTGTAGGGATAATACGGAAGGGAGTGGGCAGAAATGAAAGAACTGCTGGATATGTTTCTGACGTTTGCCAGAATCGGAGGGTTTACCTTCGGCGGCGGATATGCGATGCTGCCGATGCTGCAGAAAGAGGTAGTCAATGGACGCCATTGGGCGACGGATGAAGAATTGATGGATTACTACGCGATTGGTCAGTGTACACCGGGTATCATCGCGGTCAACACGGCGACGTTTGTCGGTTATAAGAATCGGGGAATTCCAGGGGCGATTGCGGCGACACTGGGAGTCATTGCGCCGTCGCTTGTCATCATTATGATTATTGCGGCATTTATTTCTAACTTTATTGAACTTAGCGCTGTGAGCAGCGCCTTTGCAGGCATCCGCGCCTGCGTTTGTGTGCTGATCGGCAGTGCGGTTGTCAAGCTGGCGAAGAAATCGCTGGTTGATAAAGGAGCGATCGCGATTGCGGCGGTTGTGTTTGTACTGTCACTGTTTACATCGGTTTCCCCGGCGCTTCTTGTTGTCGTGGCGGGTGCGATCGGGATTGTACTGAAGGGCGGAAAGGGGGAGAAGAAATGATGCTGATACTTGAATTATGCTTCCGCTTCTTCTGCTGCGGATTGTTTGCGATTGGAGGCGGACTGGCGACCCTCCCGTTCCTTTACAATATTTCCAAGGAGACGGGATGGTATACCTTTAATGATATTTCCAACATGATCGCTGTCTCCGAGTCCACACCGGGACCGATGGGAGTCAATATGGCGACCTACGTCGGCTTCCATATTAAAGGGATTCTCGGCGGACTGGCAGCGCCTCTCTCACTGGTGCTGCCGTCGGTCATCATCATTGTGATTATCTCGAAGATTCTCGATAAGTTTAAATCCTCTTCGATCGTACAGAATGCCCTCTATGGTCTGCGCGCGGCATCTACCGCCCTGATTGCGGCAGCCGGTATCGGCGTGGCAAAGATAGCGTTCCTCCATGTCGGCGAGGATGGCAGCCTGGCGTTTTCCGAGCTGTTTTCCATCATCAACTGGAAGGCGATCGTACTGGCGCTTGCGATCTGGTACGGCTTAGTCAAATGGAAAAAGCACCCGATCTTCTACATCGTGGCGGCGGCTGTGATTGGAATCGTGTTCCAGTTCCACTAGGGAAGATAGAAGAAAATAGAACCATTTCCAGAAGGGGTAGTTCGGTATCGGCATATTCTTTTGGGGTAGTTCTTTTTTGTCATAGGAAGCTTCGTCCTATGACAAAACGCTTTGCGGGATGCGTACTCATGCGAAGAAGAAACATGCCGCAAGCGGTCGCGCGAGAAGCCCGGATGTGTCAAGACACATGATTTGTTCATGGGACTTTCTTCATTTTACAGGAAATTGCGTCCTATAAAACAAAAAATACAAGAAAACGCGATCGCAAAGTGCAATAATAGTTAGAAACAGAACAAATAAAACAGAAATACACAACAATTACAAAAATATAATCAGATAAATAAAGAAAAATATGGAAAATAATTAGAAATAATGCTTGACAAAATGAAAATTATCTAGTAGAATAAAACCATCAAAAGAAACAGAGATAACCCCAACAAACGGTTACCATAGTTTCTAGGACGAAATAAGGAACAAGGAGGACGGTCCAATGGGATAGTTAGTTACTAAAAACATGTTAGTTACTAAAAACATGATC
>NZ_QUGD01000024.1:0-42177 GCF_003478795.1 Clostridium sp. AF21-20LB
CCCTGATAGCCGCCGCTTCTCTGGCCGTCGCGGTTTCCCTGATAGCCGCCGCTTCTCTGGCCGTCGCGGTTTCCCTGATAGCCGCTTCTCTGTCCATCACGGTTCTCCGCTGGAGCTGCGCTCTTAGCCGGCTCTGCGGTCTGCTCTGCACTTGCTGCTGCCGGACGGCTTGCCGGTGCGCCGGTCTTGGCTGCGTTTCCTGTATTGGCCTTGCCTGCCGGACGGCTTCCTCTCTGTACGCTGTTCTGCGGACGATAAACCGCTGCAATCCGCTTTTTCGGCGGCTCAGTTGTCTTCTCCGCCTCTTTCTTCTCTGCCTCTAACGGCTCTTTCTTTATATCTTCCACTCGATTTGTTTCCGCCTTTCCTGTATCTGTCTTTGACGCTGTCGTCTGTCTCTTTGCTCCTGCAAGGAAACATCTGACTGCTTCTGCCTGTTCCTCCGTCACCTTGGAAGAATGGCTTTTTACGTCAAAATGATTTTTCTGCAGTATCTCTAAAACTTCTTTATTTGATTTGCCAATCTGTTTTGACAACTCATTAACTCTCATGTTTTGCTACCTCCGTTCCGGCACTGCCTTCCCGTTCTGCATAAGCTCCTAAAAGAGCCCGCCCAGAAAAGCGTTAATCATCTAACTTCTCTCTTAACGCCTTTGCAAAACCGGAATCCAAAACGGCCAGAGACGCTCTCATCTCTTTTCCCATCGCGTGTCCCAGCTCTTCTTTCATGCCGAACTGGTACACGGGAACCTTGTAGTATGCACATGAATTTTCAAACATCTTTTTTGTATTGTCTGACGCTTCTTCTGAAACGATCACCAGATACGCTTTTCCACTCTTGATCGCTTTCTCGGTCATGAACTCGCCGCTTGCCGTCTTACCAGCGCGCGTCGCCAGTCCCAGAAGATTCAGCACCTTTTTACGATTCTCCAAACTGCTCCATCTCCTTTTCCAGCGCCTCATAGACTTCCTTCGGAATCGCCATCTTGAGCGACCGCTCCAGTCCTTTGCTCTTTACCGCCTTTTTCCAGCAGTCCATCGAGGACAGAGGTAGGCGCCGCGTCCATTCCTACGGCCTGTCGCGTCAATCTCGATCGTATCGTCGGCTGTCTTTAAAACGCGGATCATTTCTTTTTTGCTCTTCATTTCTCCGCATCCGATGCACTGTCTGAGCGGCACTTTCTTTGCTCCCACTGTCTATCACTTCCATTTCTGTCAAATCCCGGTTCTGCTGCTTTCTTTCTGCCAAATCTGCTCGTTCCGCCCGAAATCAGCATCCCCGCACATTATCTGTCAGGATTATTCCTGCTCCGCTGCCGGCTCTTCTGTGCCCTCAGCCGTCTCATTTTCTGCTGCCTCGGCTGCGTCTTCCTCTGCCACGCTGATCAGCGGGTCATCGGTGTAGCCCTCGAAGCCTTCCTCATAACCGCTCTCAAGCTCATCTAAAAGACCGGACTCTCTTGCCTGTGTCTCGCTCTTGATATCAATCTTGAAGCCGGTCAGGCGGGCTGCCAGGCGTGCATTCTGCCCCTCTTTACCGATTGCCAGAGAAAGCTGGTAATCCGGAACGATCACCTGTGCCTCGCGTGCTTCCTCATCTGCTGCAACCAGGATAACCTTTGCCGGGCTTAACGCGTTCTCAATCAGGAATGCAGGGTTGTCATCCCAGTTGATGATATCGATCTTCTCACCGCGCAGCTCATTGACAACCGCGCTGACACGCGCGCCGTTTAAGCCGACACATGCACCGACCGGATCGACGTTCGGGTCGTTGGAGCTGACTGCCATCTTCGTACGGGAACCTGCCTCACGTGCGATCGCCTTGATCTCTACGGTACCGTCTCGGACCTCGGCAACCTCAGACTCAAAAAGGCGTTTTACCAGATCTGGATGGCTTCTGGATACGGTAATACGCGGGTCGCGCTGTGTCTCTTTTACTTCGATGACATACAGTTTGATACGCTCGGTCGGTTTGAATACCTCGCCCTTTACCTGCTCACTCTCGTTCAGGATCGTGTCGATCTTGCCTAAGTTGATGCTGATGTTGCGTCCTACATAGCGCTGTACGATACCCGTTACGATATCTTTTTCTCTGCAGTGCCACTCCTCATACAGGGCGTTGCGCTCTGCCTCACGAAGCTTCTGTAAGATAACATTCTTCGCGTTCTGAACGGCGATACGTCCAAACTCCTTGGAATTGACAGAGAACTGAACGATGTCGCCCAGCTCATACTTGCTGTTTAAGAGCTTTGCCTCTGCCAGGCTTACCTGGGTCATCGGATCCTCTACGGTCTCCACAACCTCACGCTCTGCCACGATGGAAAAATCTCCTGTTTCACGGTTGATGTTTACCTTGACATTATCTGCCCGGCCATAATTGTTTTTGTATGCTGTCAGCAGAGAATTTTCAATTGCTTCTAAAAGAACATCTTTGCTGATATTGTTTTCTTTTTCCAGCAGATTTATTGCCTCAATCAACTCTTTATTCATTTTATTTTATCTCCTCCTACCGTCTAAAAATCAAAGGCTAAACGAATCAAAGCAATCTCTGATTTTTCAAATGTACGCTCGCTGCCGTCCTCCATCGTGATTGTCACAGAATCTGCGTCATAGGACGTAAGCGTTCCTGTAAATTCCTTCTGTTTGTCGATCGCTTTATACAGGCGGATCTCCACATCTTTGCCGATGCTTCTTGCAAAATCTTTCTCTTTCTTCAGAGGACGTCCCAGTCCCGGAGAACTCACCTCCAGTATATAGCTGTCCTCGATGAAATCTTCCTTATCCAGCCATTCACCAAGCAGACGGCTGATTACCTCGCAGTCATCAACGGTAATACCGCCCTCTTTGTCAATGTAGCACCGCAGATACCAGACGCCGACCTCGCGGACATACTCCACATCAACCAGCTCAAACTGATGCTGCTCCAGAACCGGCGTGATCCACGCCTCTACCCGTGCTTCGTACTGCTCTCCCTTTGCCACACCCCCACCACCTTTCTATGAAATTAGAAAGAGTGGACTTTTTTGTCCACTCTTTCCAGTCAGTCTATTATGTTATCGTACCTAGTATAACATGCTTTTTTCGGAAGTTCAAGAGGTATTTCCTATTGTTTCTCTTTATTTACCGAATACAGCCTCATAATCTGCTTTGAATTTCTCGATACCAGCATCGGTCAGCGGGTGTTTTACCATCTGCATCAGAACCTTGAACGGAACAGTTGCGATGTCAGCACCAGCCTTCGCGCACTCGATGATGTGCATCGGATGTCTGGTGGAAGCACAGATAATCTCGGTGGAAATCTCCGGATAATTGTCAAAGATCTCTACGATATCGTAAATCAGGTCTGTACCGTTGGTGGAGATGTCATCCAGACGGCCTAAGAACGGAGAAACGTATGTAGCGCCTGCTCTTGCAGCCAGAAGTGCCTGGTTGGCAGAAAAGATCAGGGTTACGTTGGTCTTGATGCCCTCAGCGGACAGAGCTTTCACAGCCTTTAAGCCCTCGGTAGTCATCGGGATTTTAACAACCATGTTCGGATGAATCTTAGCGATCTCACGGCCCTCAGCGATCATATCCTCTGCCTTCACAGTCGTAGCCTTAACCTCACCGGAAATCGGTCCGTCTACAATGCTGGTGATCTCTTTGATAACCTCATTAAAATCACGGCCTTCTTTTGCAATCAGAGACGGGTTTGTGGTAACGCCACAGATAATACCCATATCATTCGCTTCACGGATCTCATCAACATTCGCGGTATCAATAAAAAATTTCATTTCCCATATCCTCCTAATTTTTATAAGATAGATAGCCAGTATCTCCTATATCTGCTATACATAAGTATACCATACTTGTCCCATCTATTTCCATACTTGAATCTATATTTTACAAATTGTTACTGTTCACGCATACGTGCCCAGTAACTACAATTCCCTTGTCCGTAATACGCCCCCGGGCCATGCTTGCGCAGATAATGTTTATCCTGCAGGCACTGCGGCGCTTCCTTCACATCCGGATTGATCATCTCGCAGCGCGCCGCCATCTTGGCAACCTCCTCGAGTACAACCGCGTTGTGAACCGCCTCATGCGCATCCTTGCCCCAGGTAAACGGTCCATGGTTCTTGCAGAGCACACATGGCACCGCCATCGGGTCGAGCTTCCTCTCCTCAAACAAATCTGCAATCAGCACGCCTGTGTTCCACTCATAATTCTTTAATTCTTCCTCATTTAAGTTTCTCGCGCATGGAACGGAACCATAAATATAATCTGCATGGGTCGTTCCGTAGCACGGAATGTCGCGTCCCGCCTGCGCCCAGGAAGTCGCCCACGGGCTGTGCGTGTGAACCACGCCGCCGATCTTCGGAAAACGGTTATAAAGAATCAGGTGGGTTTTTGTATCAGAGGACGGATTCAGCGTTCCCTCAACGCGGTTTCCTTCCAGATCCATGACAACCATATCATCTGGCGTCAGTTTGTCATAGTCCACGCCAGACGGTTTGATGACAAACAGCCCCTTCTCGCGGTCAATCCCGGAAACATTGCCCCAGGTAAAGGTAACCAGACCGTATTTCGGAAGCAGCATATTGGCTTCGTATACTTCTTTTTTTAATTCTTCCAGCATCGATTAAAACCTTCCTTCTACGGCGCCTCTCTCGGCAGCCAGACCATTGATATAGCTTGTCATAAACGCATTGAAGCCCTCGACATCCTTTGCATCCGGCTCCATCGTCTCCGCCTTTGCATCTGCAAATACCTGCTCATTTAAGTAATCGGACAAGCTCTGTCCCGGCTTCTTATCCTTGCGGTACGCCGCCAGAACCGCGATACCCCAGGCACCGCCCTCACCGGCTGTCTCCATAACGGATACCGGCACGTCAGCCGCTGCCGCCATGATACGCTGTCCAACACCCTTGGTCTTGAAGAATCCGCCATGACCCATCAGTTTATCCAGTGTCACGTGCTCTTCCTTGAACAGAATGTCCAGACCATATTTCAGGGTTGCCAGGGAACTGTATAAGTGGGTACGCATGAAGTTTGCCAGTCCCAGCTTGCTGTCGGGATGGCGCATAAACAGCGGGCGTCCCTCCTCGAAGTCGGTGATCGGCTCGCCGGAGAGGTAGCAGTAGGACATCAGTCCTCCGCAATCTTCATCGCCCTCAAGCGCCTTGCGGTACAGGGTTCCAAACAGGGTGTTGCGGTCTGTTTTCTGACCCATCAGCTCATAGAACTCTTCAAACAGACCTACCCAGGCATTCAGATCGGAGGTACAGTTGTTGCAGTGAACCATGCCGACCAGATGACCGTCCGGCGTAGTTACCATGTCAATCTCCTGGTGAACCGTCTCCAGAGTCTTTTCCAGAACAACCATTGCAAATACGGAAGTTCCGGCAGATACGTTACCGGTGCGGACTGCCACACTATTGGTTGCAGTCATACCGGTTCCTGCATCGCCCTCCGGCGGGCACAGCGGAATGCCAGCTTCCAGATTGCCGCTCTCATCCAGCAGCTTCGCGCCTTCCTCAGTCAGCGTTCCCGCCTCATCGCCAGCGCTCAGAACCTCCGGCAGAAGGTCGCGCAGCTTCCACGGATATCCCTTCGGAACCATCATTTCTTCGAATTTATCCAGCATTTCAGCATCATACTGTCCGGTTGCCGGGTCGATCGGGAACATACCCGAAGCATCGCCGACGCCAAGTACCTGCTTACCGGTCAGTTTCCAATGTACATATCCGGCTAAGGTGGTCAGAAAATGCACGCGGGATACATGCTCCTCGCCGTTGATTACCGCCTGATACAGGTGTGCAATACTCCATCTCTGCGGGATATTGTAGTTAAACAGATCCGTCAGGCGTCTTGCTGCCTCGGCGGTCATCGTATTTCTCCAGGTACGGAACGGAACGAGCAGTTTTCCGTCCGCATCAAATGCCATATAGCCGTGCATCATGGCGCTGACGCCCATCGCACCAACCTTTTTAAGCGTTAAACCGTATTGTTTCTTCACATCGGCAGCCAGATCCGCGTAGCAGTCCTTTAAGCCTTTCCAGATATCTTCCAGGGAATAGGTCCAGATACCATTTTCCAGACGGTTTTCCCACTCATAGCTCCCCTGCGCGATCGGCGCGGTCGTGCCGTCCGTCAAGACTGCCTTGATTCGGGTCGAACCAAATTCAATTCCGAGCGCTGTATTTCCGCTCTCTATGTCTTTCTTGATCTCTTCCGCACTGCGGCCCATATCCATCCTCCTCATTGTAGCAAAAAGCGCACCGCCGCCGGAATTTTCATCCCCTTGGCTGCGGCACGCCCCGTCATTCATAACTATTCTATTTTCACAGTTGTGGCAAAAACTTATGCAGTTACGTCTTTTTCAAAAATTTTTATCTTTCAAACGCCCTATTATTTCATAAAGAATTTCTGTAAATCAGCCTCTGTCGTATCTTCGCCGATTGTAATTAACTCGGTACCGGTCAGACGCGCGAACATAGCGATGTCATCTCTTGTCAGAGCGGTAGATACAACGGAGTGATGAGCGCCGCCTGCGTAGCACCATGCAGCCGTACCGATCTGGAAGTTCGGTTTATGACGGTACATAATTCTCGCTACCGGAAGTTTTGGCATCGGTTTCGGCTGTTTTACAAGCTCAATATCTGCACAGATGATGCGGAAATGGTCGCCCATATCTACCATCGTTACCTGGATACCATCGCCGGTCACGCCGTCAAAGATCAGTCTTGCCGGATCCTCCTTGCCGCCGATACCCAGCGGAATTACATCAATCTCCGGTTTGGTTGCTGCAAATGCCGGCGGAACCTCCAGCATATGGGAAGCTAACTCTAACTCCTGTCCCGGAGTCAGATCGTAGGTATAATCCTCGATAAATCCGGTTGCTCCCTCTTTGCCCTCGGACATCTTCATCAGGACTGCAGACAGAGCGGAAATCTTGTAATCACCCTCCGGACCAAAGCCGATGCCTTTGCCCATCAGGTTCTGTGCTGCGATACCCGGAAGCTGCTTTAAGCCGTGCAGATCCTGGAATGTATCAGCGAATGCGCCGATTCCGTTCGCGGAGAGAAATTTTTCCAGACCCACTTCATATTTAGCCTGCTCGCGGACAGAATCAATGCGGTCGGTCTTCATTGTATACTTATCGGTATACTCTTTCATCTTCGCGTCGATCTCTTCCTCGGTTACCTGGTTGATGATGTCAACCAGATCGCCCAGTGCGTAATAGTTACACTCCCAGCCGTATTTGATCTGGCTCTCTACGCGGTCGCCGTCGGTAACCGCCACCTCGCGCATATTGTTGCCGAAGGAAGCCACCTTTAAGGACTTGGAGTAGGAGATAGCCTTTGCAACGGATGCAAACTGGCGGATCTTTGCTACCACATCATCATGTTTGTAATATCCAGCTACAACCTCATGCGGAATACCCATTCTGGCAACGATGAAGCCGTACTCACGGTCGCCATGTGCGGACTGGTTCAGGTTCATGAAATCCATGTCGATCTCATCATACGGAAGCTTCTCATTTGCCTGTGTATGTAAATGAAGCAGCGGTTTTCTTAATTCCTGCAGACCCTTGATCCACATTTTTGCAGGGGAGAAGGTGTGCATCCATGTGATAACGCCGACACAGTCATCATCATTGGAAGCTTTCCGCATATCCTGAATACAGATTTCAGAAGTCTCTACGGTTGGAAGAAGTTCGATCTCTGCCAGATCGCCCACTTTTTCGTTTAAGAATGCAACCATCTGACGGCTGTCTTCTGCAACCTGTTTCAGGCATTCCTCTCCGTATAAGTCCTGGGAACCCACAATAAAGTATAACTTTTTCATTTTAATCTGCCTCCTTGTCATTTTCAATGTATATCCCGAACCGAATTTCCGTTGTTAAACATCACCGGAAACCGGTACGAATACTTCTTTTCCTGCCAATCCGAATCCTCTATCATCCGCAGAAGATTGCGCGCTGTCAGCCGCCCAAGATTGTACTTGGGATGAATCACGGACAAGATCGTGAGATCCCCCTCCTGCACCGGTCCGGCATCATCAAACGATACCAGGGAAATATCTTCCGGCACGCGCAGTCCGCGGTCCTTTAAAAAATCCATATAGCTGCCCGCTACCTCGTCGTTGTAGAGGATCATCGCGGTACAGTCCTTCGTCCGGCGGTACATCCGCTGGAGTCCTTTTTTGCTTAATTTTTCTTCCATATCCCGGGTCGAATACCAGCGGATCCAGTCCTCCTGGAAATCGATCCCGAAATCCGACAGGCACTCGATAAAGCCGCGGTAACGCTCGATCCCCTGCCAGTCATCGTATTTGAAAATACCGCCGATCCGGGTATGTCCGTTCTGTATCAAAATCCGCGTCAACTCATAGCCCGCGCGCGCATCCGACATCTCCACGCTGTCAAACGTCTCATTCTGGTAATGATTGTGAATAAACAGCGTCGGAATATTTCTCCGCCGTATCTCCTTGTAAAGCCGCAGATTCGGATTCGGGAAACTGGAACGCGTCCCCTCGATGATGAGTCCGGACACATTGCGCCCCAGCATCCCCTTGAGATACAGGGCCTCATCATTTAAGCGGTTACGCGTGACCGAAACGCTGATCTCATAACCTTCCTCCCGCAGGACGGACTCGATTCCCTCGTACACCTGCGGAAACAGGTAATCTGAAAAATAACTGAGAATCAGTCCGATGCGGGGACGTTCTTCCTTATCCTTCTCCGGCGCATAGGAAACGTATGTGCCGCTTCCCTTGACCCGGGCAATCAGCCCGTCCTGCTCCAGGCGGTCGAGCGCGTTGCGGACCGTCTGGCGGGAGTATCCAAATTTATTCTGGAGCATATGCTCGGATGGAAACTTGTCCATATTCCGGAGCACCCCGCTCATAATCAGCGTCCGACCCCAGTTGTAGAGCTTCTGATATTTAAGTCCACCCTGATTCCGGCTGCTGTTCTCCCTCATACTGTAACCTCCAGATGTCGCTTTTGTCTGTCCTATTTGATAACCTGCAGAGACTGACGGTCTGCGAATACAGCTACGAATATCAGGAATACAACACCCTGGATGAGCTGCATCATCTGTGTGGTAAAGCCCATCATCGTCAGACCACTGTTCAGGACGATGTACAGAAGAGAACCAACGATGATATTCTCAAAACGTACCTTCGCACCACCGGAAATCGGCATACCGCCCAGTACCAGTGCAATCAGGATCTGGGTCTCAAGCTGGTTACCACCGGAAGAAGTAACCGAACCAACCTTGATAACATTGATAAATGCGGCAAATCCTGTGATCGCACCTGCCAGTGTGTAGATAAGGAACTTCATGCGGTCGGTACGGATGCCGGAGAACATCGCTGCTTTCTCACCTGCTCCGATCGCCTTTAAATAAGTACCAAACTTGGTAAAGCGGAATAAAATAAATCCGATAATCAGGACCACCAACGTACAAGCCAGCTTTAATTCAGTGCTGTCGAAGTTGATTAACATCGCAGAGCCGGCTACCGGCGCGTTGGTCGTCAGATATTTGATAAATCCACGGAATAAGAACATCGTACAAATCGTAACGATGAAGGATTTAATCTTGCGGTATACATAGAAGTAACCGTTGATGGCACCGATCGCTGCACCAACCGCGATACCTGCCACAATCGCTAGTGGAATGCTGGTCTTGGAAACCATGCAGACAACAATCGATGCAATACCAAGGATGGAACCCTGGGAGAAATCCAGACCGCCCATCGTCATGATAAAGAATACGCCGGTTGCCGAAATCATAGTGACATACACCTGGGAAAGTACCAGAGGAAGGTTATTCATCATCCGGAAATTCGTCAGGGCATTGAACATAAGAAAGATAATAATCAGTCCCGCAATCGGCAGAAGCGAACGGATCATCGTCATTTTTGATAACTTTTTGAGCTGCTGCTCTTTATTTTCCGTACTTGTCTTAACTTGATTCTCCATTGCATCCTCCTTATACCATCATCGTGATCAGGCTGTTCTCATCCATCGCCTCATCACGTTCCAGCTCACCGCTGATCTTGCCGTCCTTCATGATAATGATGCGGTCGCACATACCAATCAGCTCCATCAGCTCCTCGGAAATCATGATAATCGATTTTCCATTCTTTCTCATCTGGTTCATTAACTGGTAAATGTCCTGTTTAACCTTAATATCAATACCACGGGTCGGACTGTCGAGAACGACAATATCGGAATCTTTTCCAATCCATCTTGCCAGAACGACCTTCTGCTTATTACCACCAGAAAGCTCCGAAACAAACTGGTTTACGTTTACCATCTTAACGGACATCTGTTTTGCAAACTGGTTGGAAAATTCTCTTAATTTCTTATCGCTCAACAGGTGAATCTTGTTTGCCAGCGAATCCAGGGACGGCAGGCAGATGTTGTCGCCAATGCTCTGGTTTAAAACGACCGACTCATTATCACGATCCTTCGATGTATACGCGATGCTGTGCTTGATCGCGCTCGGGATATCGTTAATCTGCGTTCCGTCTGCCAGCTCTACCGTACCGGTTCTGTCATAGGATGCGCCAAAGATTGCTTTGCCGATCTCATGCATACCGGACTCAGACAGACCGCCAAAGCCAAGGATCTCGCCCTTGTGAAGTTCAAAACTGACATCCTCGATGAGTCCCGGAACCGTCACGTTCTTAACAGAAAGAACGACTTCATCTGATACTTTCTCACCGTAATCTGCACGGTAATAATCACCTGTTACCTCACGGCCTACCATCAGACGTTTCAGATCGTCCTCGGTCACATCCTTGCTCTTGACGGTATCAATGTAAACGCCGTCGCGCAGGATCGTGATGGTATCTGACTTCTCCAGAATCTCCGGAAGGTCATGGGAGATAAAGATGACTGTGTTGCCGCTCTCACGGATGCGGTTCATGTGTTTGTAAAGTTCTTCACGGCCTTCCTGGGAAAGTGCCGTGGTCGTCTCATCAATGACAACAATCTTCGGATTGAAGTAGGTCGCCTTTACGATCTCGACCAGCTTCCGGTCCTCGAAATTGTAGTTGTCGATAATGTCTGCCGCCTTGATACGCTCGAAGCCGTACTGTTTCAGAAGCTCCGTCGCCTTTTTATTCATGGCATTTGTATTTTTAATTCCCATATGTACGAACTGATCTTCGTGTCCCAGGAATATATTTTCCGCTACTGTAAGTCCTGACAAGGTTCCTAACTCCTGTACGATGATAGAACACCCTCGTTGTTGGCTTCTACCTGATTCTTCGGATGAATCTCTTTCCCATCCAGAATGAAGGTACCGCTTCCGATACTGTAGATGCCGGTCAGCATGTTGGTCAGCGTCGATTTACCGGAACCATTCTCTCCGATCAGCGCGTGAACCTCGCCTTTATTGACATTAAAAGACACATTCTGAACTGCCTTCGTGATACCGAGGACTTGCAAAGATTTTTTACCTGTAATCTTACCTCGCTCATTGCATTTCCTCCCTCGATTTACTTGACAATCTCGCCTTTTTCCGCTTTTGTGGTCAGCGTGATTATGATTAACAGTGCCAGACCTGTGATAACGTCCTGAATTGCTGTCGGTGCGCCCATCGCGATGAAACCAAAGAAAATAATGTTGATAACGAACTCTCCGATGACAATCGCCTGCAGCGGCATACCATATTTCTTAAATGCCAGACCGAAGAAGCATCCCATCGTCGGAACGAAGTTACGGCTCATCGACGCCATACCGGTTACCGCTACCATAGAGGAACCATAGCTGATCGTCAAAATAGCCATAACACCTAAAAATGCGCCGCTCAAAATAAATGCAAGCACTTTGTACTTATTGACATTGATACCCATGTTTTTCGCTACGAACTCGTTGCTGCCGATCGCATATGTATAAGTCCCAATCTTTGTATAATTTAAGAAAATGTAAGCTGCCACACATGCCAGAAGTGCCAGAATAATGTTCCAGGGCATCTGTCCGAATGCACGGAGGTTGGACGGAAGCGTCTGCTCCACGCCGCCTGCGATGTAGTTGGCAACCGACTCATAGATAAGAGCCAGACCCGTCGTTACAATCATGGACGGGATACGGAGTTTTACATAAAAAACACCGTTTAAAAGTCCGACAATCGTACCAGTCAGCACGCTGCCGATGATAAGACCGGCATATCCCATGCCGAAACGAGAGGCAAATACACAGCCTACAATCGCTGAAAGCATGATGTTCGCGCCGATGGAGAAATCGAACATACCCATAACCATAACAAAGTAAAAACCAACAGCGCCAACCGTCGCGATCAGGCTGGCCTGAAAATAACTCAGCATATTGGCCGGAGAACCAAAATTGCCCGGCGTCAAAGCTTTAAAAATCGCCCAGGAAAGCACTACCAAACCCACCAGGATGATATAACCCTTGGCAGTTCCCGAAAGTTTTTTCTTTCCGGTTGTTTCAACAACAGAAGAACCCATATTTTATACCTCATTCATAACTGCTCAGTTTCTTTTTTCTTTTAAAGAAAAGACCGGCATCGCGCCGTGCGATACCGGCCTTTTCTATTACATTCAGCCTCTTAAAATTCTATAATTTGAATCAGTTTCTGAACTAATTAGTTGCCTGCTCTCTGTGCAGCATCCTCGATGGAGATACCAGCTGCAGTTGCTTTCAGGTCATCCAGGCTAAGCTCGGACATAGCTACCAGTTCCTCATCGGTGTATGGAAGCTGATCTACGAAGTACTGCTCATATGCTTTGTAGTCGTCCGGAGAAGATACATACAGATACGGGAACGGAACATCCTCGAAGTTGCCCTCGATACCTGTGTAGTTGCCCTTGATTGCGTTGTAAACCATCATGAAAGCGATAAGCGGATCGCAGTAATGTCCACCGGACTCACCGGCCATAGAACCATTTTCAAGTCTCTCGCCCAGATCCGGAAGGAAGTCTGTGGAAACGATGTCGATATCCTGAGTCTTGCCTGCACGCTCAACTGCTGCGATAGCGCCCTGAAGCGGGTCACCGCCGCCGCCTGCCGGAATCAGTGCATCCAGAGTCGGATCTGCGGACATCAGAGCCTCTGCTGCCTTGGAACCACCCTCAGAAGAAGTACCTGCGTACTGCGGCTCAGACAGTTTTGCCTGATCATCCGGATGCTCTGCGTTCCACTTCTCAACACCAGCTTTGTAGCCTTCCCATCTGCCAAGCCAGGTAGCGTCGCCCTGCTCCCAGCCGATCAGACCGATGTTTCTGTCGCCCTTGTCCAGAAGAATCTGAACTAATTTTTCACCGTTCTCCGGCTCGTTCTCATGAACAGCGCCGATGTAGTACGGTGATGCGGTTGCTAAATCATAGATATCCTTGCTGTTCTCCTGGCTGATAACACGGAAGAACTGTGCCAGATATACTTTATTGTCATTACATGTCTTAATAGCGGATGTCATCTCTGTATCAGAAGAGTTGCAGATGATGATACCCTGGCATCCTGCTGCTGCTAACTGCTCTACGGATGCGGTAACTTTCTCCGACACATGACCCTGGTCAACATACTGAACCTGAACGCCAGAGCCTTTGCTGCCTCGTCGATGATCAGCTTACACTGGGAACCAAGTACATCGGTGGAGGACCAGATGGAAACACCGATCTTAATGTCTTTGTTGTCGATCGTCGAAGCTGCTGCCTCGCTTCCTTCTGCTGCAGAAGCATCTGCTGCCTGTGTCGCATTTGCTGCTCCAGAGCCGCCGCATGCGGTCATGCTCACTGCCATCGCTGCTGCTGTCATGGATGCAGCGGCACGTTTGAACATTTTTTTCATTCTAACTACCTCCCATAAAATTTTCTTTGCAAGCGGCACCCCAGCCGCACTGCTTTGTTGCTTTTCACAACTTTTAGTAACTTTATTATAACAATCCAGGACAAATTGTGCAAGTAAATACAAGAGCATTTTTTCATAAAGTTGTATTTTATTTTGTATATTGTTATAAATTTAACGCCTGATTTTGACATCATTTTAGCAGAAATACAAATGATGCATAAATTAAAGCGGCTGTTTTCGCTAAATATTTATGCATCATGTATAGGTTTGCTGATTTCCTCTCGAATTATGTCGAATCAAGAGAATACAGCTTTATATTGTTTCTAATATGTACTGTACTTTTTTCAGATGTCTTCTCTCTCTTTGCATGGATATTTCCCGTCATTTTGACTGTTCTATCTTGATGCTGTCATACCAGACATTCATGCCGGTTTGTCTGTCTCCGGAAGAGAATTTCTACTTTTTCTTCTTTACCATCGCAAGGATCGACTGAAGCACGATGAAGAAGCATAAAAGCGCCGCGATCGTGATACGGGTCCACCAGGAAGAAAGTGTTCCCTGGAAAGTGATAAATGCCTCGATCGTCGCCTTGATAAGGACGCCAAACAGAGTTCCGAATACATTACCGACGCCGCCGGTCAAGAGCGTGCCGCCGATAACAGAGGAAGCTATCGCATCCATCTCGAAGCCCTTTGCCTGCTCAACGAAGCCGCCCAGCGTATTCAGACAGAAAAGGACACTGCCGACGCCGCAAAGGAAACCGTCCAGGATATAGGCTTTCAGTTTTACCCGGCGCACATTCAAGCCCATCATCAGCGCTGACTGCTCGTTGCCGCCGATCGCATAAATGCTGCGTCCAAATTTCGTATATTTCAGCATGATAAATGCCAGAACCAGAAGAACCAGCGCAATCACAACCGTCGGATAGATATATGGATAAATCATCATGCCTTTTTTGTTGAGATAGCCGCCGAACGGAATATAAAGTTTCATCTTCGCCCATGCCATGAAAGTTTCATTCGTAATACTGATCATGTCCTTGGAAATGATCGCAGTCATGCCGCGGGCAAAGAACATACCCGCCAGGGTAACAATGAATGGCTGGATATCCATGTAGGCAACCAGGAATCCCTGTACCAGACCAAAGACAATCCCGGTCACCAGCACGATGAGAACCGCCGGAACCGCACCGATACCGCCTTTTTCCATCATCCATGCCAACATCATACAGCCCATCGCCACGAAGGAACCGACGCTGATATCGATACCGCCGGTGATCATGACGATCGTCATGCCGATACCGATGACAATCAGACCCGCATTGGAAATAAAGAGGTTTAAGAAGTTCTGTGTCTTGGCAAAGCCCTGTGCATTAAAGAGCACGCAGCCGATCGCGTACATCACGAAGAACAGCAGGATCGTGACAAGAAGCAGGAACGTGTTCTGATTTAATCTCTTCTTTTCTTTCATGATTTATGCCGCCTCCTTTCCTGCCGCGCCCAGTTCTTTTTTCTGTGCCAGGGATTTTCTCCATCTAGCAAATCCCGGTGACTGGAGTGCTACGATGATGACAACCACGATCGCCTTGTAAACCGGAACCTGATCCGAGGATACGTGCATCGCATACAGGGTGGTCGTCAGCGCCTGAATTGTATACGCGCCGATGACGGAACCTGCCAGCGAGAATTTACCGCCGCCGAGGGAGTTTCCGCCGATGGCAACTGCCAGGATCGCATCCAGTTCCATATTAAGACCGATGTTATTCGCATCCGCCGAGTAGATACGGCTGGAAGCAATCAGACCGGAAAGACCGGAACAGAGTCCACAGTACGCGTAGGTGAGGAAAATAATCATAACCGACTTGATGCCGACAAGCTGGGACGCCCGTTTATTGATACCGACCGACTGGATGTACATACCCAGTGCCGTTTTCTTCAAGAGTAATGAAGTCAGCGCCACAACGACGACCGCCACGATAAACGGGGTCGGAACCGGGAATCCCGGAAGGGAAGCGCCCAGGGTACGGTAGCTGTCCACGCGCACGTATGTGATCTGTCCATCCGTGATCAGCTGGGCGATACCGCGCCCGGCGGTAAACATGATAAGAGTCGCTACCATCGGCTGGATGTTTAACTTTGCAACCAGAAAACCGTTGAAGCAGCCAATCGCCGCGCCGACGATGAGCGCTGCCAGGAAGCCAAGAATCAGCGGATTGGCATATGCAGTTGCTGCGCGCTCGCCGCCGGTTAAGAGGTTGCAGCAGACTGCCGCACTGACCGCCATGATCGCGCCGACGGAAATATCTGTTCCAGCGGAGGACGATACGACAAGCGTCATGCCGACTGCCAGAATCACCAGCTCTGACGCACGGTTGATGATATCGATTAAGTATCCGTAGAGAACGCCGTTCCGCACCTCGATCGCGAAGAAGTTCGGCGTCGTGACGATATTTACCAGCAATACCAGCGCAAGGCAGAAAATCGGGAGAAACAGCCTCTGCGAGGTAATTTTTTTGAACGTCATATTTTTCATAGCTACTGTCCTCCTGCAATGGTTGACATAATGTTGGACTGGTTCATCTCATCCTCGGAAAGTTCTCCTACCTTTGCACCATCGCGCATAACGACCATGCGGTCGCAGGTACGGAGCATCTCCTCGATCTCGGAAGAAATAAACACGACTGCCATGCCCTGTTCTGCCAGTTTTACGACCAGTTTCTGAATCTCTGTCTTGGTTCCGACGTCGATACCACGGGTCGGCTCGTCCAGAATCAGGAAATCCGGGTTTGTCAGAAGCCAGCGCCCGATGATTACCTTCTGCTGGTTGCCGCCGGAGAGTGATTTGATCGGTGTCTCACGGCTGGCGGTCTTAATCTGCAGCATATCAATGTATTTATCGGTAAATTCTTCCTGCTGCTTGCGGCTGAGCAGGTGGAACATACCGCGTTTTGCCTGAAGTGCCATGATCAGGTTCTCACGCACGGATAGATCCGCGATGATACCCTCGTTTTTCCGATCCTCCGGCAGATATGCCATGCCGGCATTCATCGAAATCAGCGGGTGGCGCGCCGCGATCGGTCTTCCCTTGACGCTCAGCTCGCCCTCATCCGGCTTTTCCGCTCCATAGAGAACACGGACCGTCTCAGAACGTCCCGAACCCAGAAGCCCGGTAAATCCGACGACTTCACCCTTGTGAATCACCAGATCAAACGGTTTTATGTATCCTTTCTTTCCGAGTCCCACCGCCTTGATGACGATGTCCGCTTCGCCGTGTTTCTCCTCACTCTTGGAATCCTTGATCGCTGCCAGATCATCGAAATCCTTTCCCATCATCTTGGCAACCAGCTGGACTCTCGGAAGCTCCGCCGTCGTAAATTGTCCTACCAGCTGCCCATTCCGAAGAACAGTGATCTTATCGCAGACTGCATACACCTGCTCCAGGAAATGGGTAACGAATATGATGCCGACGCCTTCAGATTTCAGGCGGCGCATCAGATTAAAGAGCTTTTCTACCTCCCCATCATCGAGAGATGAAGTCGGCTCATCAAGAATCAATACCTTTGCCGACATATCGACTGCACGGGCGATCGCTACCATCTGCTGAATTGCAATCGAATAATTGTCGATCGTCTGTGTTACATCTGCATGTATGTCAAGGTCCTGCAGCAGTTTGCTGGCCTTTTTATTCATTGTTTTCCAGTCAATCAATCCGCCTTTTCGCGGTTCGCGTCCGATAAACAGATTCTCTGCAACCGTCAGGTTCGGACAGAGATTGACTTCCTGATACACGGTGCTGATGCCCCGGTTCTGTGCCTCCTGCGGGCTGCGGTTGATGATCGCATGATCGCAGCCGTCTATCATGATTTCCCCTGTTTCAAACTCCTCTACACCCGTCAGGACTTTGATCAGCGTGGATTTTCCTGCGCCATTTTCCCCCATCAGGGCATGAATTTCGCCTTTTTTTAAGGTAAAATCCACATTCTGCAGAGCTTTTACACCCGGGAATGTCTTATAAATATGCCTCATCTCAAGAACGGAATCCTTTTCCATAAAAGCTTTGCCTCCTTATTTTTTGAAAAAGAAAGCGCAGGGACGGAAACCTAAGCCTCCAGCCCCGCGCCTCCTGATTGTCAAGTGCCTGCCGTCCGCCGAAACCTCCGGTCTGACACTCATTCACTTACGGTCAAAAGCGATTGCCTGTCCGATTATTTACATTTAAAAATACCATTCAAAATCGAATTAGTAAGCTCTTGTCTTTAAGATTTCTTCCAGATCCATGCTTGTATCGAAGTATGCTTCGTCTACGTACTGAATCTTCTCAACCTCTTCGCCTTTTTCCAGCTTCTGGATGATTTCAGCTACACGCGGACCATGAAGCGGGTTGCACTCGAGGTTGCGTTTAAGTCACCAGCGATCATGGACTCGAAAGCTGCCTTTACAGAGTCAAAACTTACAACGATGATGTCGCCGTCCGGACCACAGGTCTTGCCAGCTGCCTTGATAGCATCGATGGCGCCAAATGCCTCGTTATCATTCTCACAGATAACAACGTCGATGTCATCATAGCTCTTTAAGAAGGACTCCATAACTTCCTGTCCTTTTGCCTGTGTGAACTCACCAGACTGTCTGTCAAGCATCTTCCAGTTGGAGTGCTCTTTCAGCTTGTTGTCCATACCTTCTGTACGGCCAACCTGTGCGGATGCACCGATGGTACCCTGAATGGTAACCATGTTGATCTCTTCGTCTCCGCGTCCCTGTTTGTCTAAGTAATCAGCCAGCCATTCGCCGCAGGTCTCGCCTTCTTTTACGAAGTTTCCGCCTACCCATGCCTCATACAGGCTGTCATCGGAAAGCTGCATCTGACGGTCAGAAAGGATAACCGGGATACCAGCCTCTTTTGCTTCTTCCAGAACGGTCTCCCAGCCAGTCTCAACAACCGGAGCAACTACGATGTAGTCAACACCCTGCTGGATGAAAGAACGGATTGCCTTAATCTGATTTTCCTGTTTCTGCTGTGCATCGTCGAAAATCAGTTTGTAACCATTTTCCTCAGTAAATGTAGATTTGAAAGATTCGGTGTTGGCTGTTCTCCAGTCAGACTCAGCACCAACCTGTGCATAACCTACGGTAATCAGATCGCCGTCTGCTGCCGCTTCTTTCTCTTCGCCCTCTTCTGCTGCCTCTGTATCAGCCGGAGCTGCTGCCTCCGTCTCTTTCTCAGCCGGATTGCTTGTACAAGCGGTCATGGATAACGCCATTGCTGCTGCTAAAGCTGCGGACACTAATCTTTTTCTCATACTGTTTCCTCCTTATAAGACCCAATATATTTGTTTTTGCGTATTTATTATAACAAAGTACCCCGCATCATGGATACGGGGCATCTTTGGAAAAAGGTATATTATTTTTTTGCGATGTTTGTCGTTTTCTGTGTTTTTCCGGGTATGTCTTTAAAAAATTACAATTTTTTTCGAAAAAGTTATGATTTTTTTTGATTTCCCAAATAAACCTTAAAGCAGGTGCCGATATTCTTTTCAGATTCAACCAGGATCTCAGCCTGATCGCCATAATACATCTGAATCCGCTGTGCCACATTATGTAACCCAAATCCGCCGCTGCCGATCGGGGCAAGTTCCTCTTCCGGCTCCAGTGTCAGCTTGGCGCGCACGGCGGCAAGCTCCGCCTCATCCATGCCAATCCCATCGTCCTCCACCTCAAAGACAAGCCCATTCCGATCCTCATAGCCGCGGAGCACAATGCATCCGCCGCCGCGCTTATTTTTGATACCGTGGTAGAGGGCATTTTCCACCAGCGGCTGCAGCAGCATTTTCAGCACAATCCGGTGCCGGATGGACGGCTCGATCTCGATCGAATAGTCGAGAATGTCCTCGTACCGGATCTTCTGAATCTTTAAATAGCTCCGGATGTGTGATTCTTCCTCCTCGATCGTGATGAAATCGCGCCCGCCCGATAAAACCGTGCGAAAAAAGTCGCTTAAATCCGTCGTCATCTCCACGACCTGGCGGTTGTTGCCGCCCTCTGCCATCCATACGATCGAATCAAGTGTATTATAGAGGAAATGGGGACTGATCTGCTCCTGGTGGAGGCGCAGCTCCAGCTCCCGCAGGTTCTTCTGCTCCTGCCTCGTCTTATCAAGCAGCCGCCGGATGCGGTCGCTCATCTGGTTAAACGCCCGTGCCAGCACGTTGATCTCTTCCAGTCCGCCCGTTCTCGCCCTCGCATTCAGGTTCCCGCGACCGAGCTGTTCTGCCGTCCTCTGTAACTGCTGCAGCGGTTCCGTGATGGATTTCGTGATCGTGACTGCCAGAAACATACCGACCACCAGCACCACCAGAAGAAGCGCCAGATAGCTCTGCATCTGATCCGCCATCTGCACCTTCAGCTCTTTCTGAAGCTGCTCCATGTTGATCATCTCATAATAGGTATACTGCGTGATGTAATCCTGAATCATCGAGCACAGACCCTGGATGTCATTCTCCCAGATATTGACATTTTCATCGTAATATCCACCGGCGGCGGCATTTCCAATCATTTTATCCACTGCCCGCTCCAGGGAATCCAGACAGGAGAGGATACCCCTTATCTTGATATCACAGTCCGACCCCGGTTCCCGCTCGATCGCCGTTCCGAACGCCTGTCTCGCCGACGCAATCAGGCTGTGGGGATTCTTGACCACCGTCGCATACTTCGTCTCGCCCTCAACAATATCTCCATTTTCGAACTGTTCCGCGTCAATCAGCCCGATCATAACACGGTACATCGAATACTCCATATCCGATTTGAACTTTATGTTGTACTCATTCGCCGTCTTTAGATTCGCCAGAATCGCGTCATAGGAAGCAGAATAGGAAGCGATCATCTTCTGGAATCCGAGCGCCATGCCTGTCAATGGAATGGCAATCACGAAAAGGAGAAGGATCAGACGGGCGCGGAGAGAAAGAGGGCGATATGGACGGGCAACAGATAATGAATCAGCGCCCGGATCCTGATTTTTGTTTACCTCTGCCATCCCTTCTGTTTTTCCAATCTGCCCCTGCTCCACTCCCATATCTTTCCTCCCTTTTTGAACACCTATGTACTTTCGGAATCTTTCTGTGCATGATTTTGTGAGATGATTTTTTGTCAGTTGTGCCCAAATTTCTGAGGCGTACGCGGTGCGTACGTTGATGAAATTCGGGTGCGGCTGGCGGAAAATCAGCCACAAAAGCAAGTGCAGAAAGACTCCGAGAGTACATACCTTCCTTACTCCTGCCGCGTCTGGCTCGCCTTATACTCTTTTGGCGACTGCCCCATCGCTTTTTTGAACGCCGCGCTGAAATAGTGTGAATCGTTGTATCCCACCTGCTCCCCGATCTCAGACGTCCGGTAGGAGGTGCATTTCAAAAGTTCACATGCCCGTTCCATCCGCACCTGCGTCAGATACTCCACAAAGGACTGCCCCGTCTCCTGCTTGAAAATCGAACTGAAATAGCTCGGACTGACGCCAATGTGCGCGGCAATCCGGTTCAGCGACAGGTCGCTCTGGCTGAAATTTGCCCGGATATATTCCTTTGCATCCCGAATCACGCTGCCATAACGGTCGTTCGATGCCCGGTCACGCGCCTGCAGGGCAACCGTAAACTCATCGATCAGATAGGCTTTCGTCATCTCCACGCTCTCGATCACCTTCGGAACCCGTTTTATGTCAACCGCACTTTCCGGAACCTCCGGCGACTCCGCTTTCAATTTCTTCAAAAACTCCTGCACACAGTAAAAAATATCCATCGTCATATACTGACGCAGCAAGAGCGATTTGTAATTATGTTCACCGATCGCTGCAAAATACTCCTCGACAAACGGACTGCACTCTTCGACTGAGCCGAGCTTTAAAAAATCGTTGATAAGCTTCCGGTCAACGCCGCTATAATCCGTTTTGTCCAGAAATTCCGTATATTTTTCGTAGCTGACAAAATACCTCTCCAGAAGCTTTGATTTTTCCCGCTCTTCCCGGATCTCGTCCGCCGCCTTTTTCAACGCATCGATGAGTCCCGCCGAGGATACCGGTTTCAGCAGATAATCGCTGATTCCTATCTTGATCGCCTCTTTTGCATATTCAAATTCATTATAGCCGCTGAGCACGATGATCCGCGTGCGCGGAAGCGCCTTTTTCACCAGGCGACTCAGCTCCAGCCCGTCCATAAACGGCATCTTGATATCCGTCACCAGAATATCCGGCTGTGCCTTCAATATCAGCGGATACGCGTACTCGCCGTCGCCCGCCTCCCCCGCAAATTCAAATCCGTGGCTTGCCCAGTCAATATTATCCCGGATACCGCGCCGAATAATCGCCTCATCCTCTACCAGAAACACCTTTACCATGGTTTTCCCCCCTGGACTCCATTTTTCTCTATCCTTTTTATCCATTTGCCCGAATACACCCGTTTTTCATTTCCGTCCACCGCCATTTTGCCGGCTGAAAATATTCACGCCTTACTTCTTCTCACTCACCTCATACAAATCACTCCGCCGGTTTTCCAACGACGGAATCTGTTTCCGTATCTTATCCAGATAATCTAAATCAATCTCCGCATAGGTGATCCCCGGTGCATCCTTTGACCGTGCAATTACCGTTCCCCACGGATCTGCCACCAGGCTGTTGCCGTATGCTGCATACGCCGGTTTCTGTCCAATCTGTCCC
This sequence comes from Clostridium sp. AF21-20LB, assembly GCF_003478795.1. Classification (NCBI taxonomy): domain Bacteria; kingdom Bacillati; phylum Bacillota; class Clostridia; order Eubacteriales; family Clostridiaceae; genus Clostridium; species Clostridium sp. AF21-20LB. Next base: position 22,502 of record NZ_QUGD01000024.1, read on the forward strand.
GCTGCCACAATGTAACAGCCGTTCTCGATCGCCCGTGCCCGCAGAAGGACCTCCCAGTGATCCTTTCCCGTCGGCATCGTAAAGCTGGCTGGAACAAAGATAACCTGCGCCCCGCGAAGCGCCATGAGCCGGTAAATCTCCGGAAAACGCACATCATAGCAGATCGACATTCCCAAAACACCCAGATCCGTCTCCACCGTCACAATCGAATCGCCCGGTTTAACCCGGTCCGACTCCCGGTACGGCGTGCCGTCCGCCAGCGTGATGTCAAACATATGCAGTTTGCTGTACGTCGCCAGAATCTTCCCCTCCGGCGAAATCAGCACACTCGTATTTGCCGATCGCTTTTCCCCCGGAAGTGCCTGCGTGATACTGCCCCCGTGAATATAGATGCCGTGTTCCTTCGCTTTCGCGCAGAGGCGCTCGGTCGTGTACCCTGGAATCTCCTCGCGTCCGCCACCTTCACCGATATTTTTCCCGATCAGATTCATCACCTCCGGGAAACAAATAAGCTTCGCTCCCCTTGCCGCCGCCTCGTCAATCCAGGCGCATGCCGTCTCCAGATTTTTCCCTTTATCATTCTGCGTATCCATCTGCATCAATGCCACTGTATATCTGCGTATCATAAATACCCCCTGTATCCTGCCTATAAGCGCTTCCTCTCCACAGTTACCTGTATTTTTATTATACCATCTATTTTCCACACGGGTCAACCAAGGCAAGGCGCTTCTCACACAACCTGTAATCCGGCTGTTACTGGGCACGTATGCGTGTCCAGTAACGGAATTTGCCGTGGCTTCGCATTTCAATACGGCAAATTCCTGCTGCCATCACGTTTTCTTACGGCACTTTCGGTTCCAAAAGTGCCTACCCGTATACAGTAACCCGGCTTTTCACTTCCGCATATTATTAAAGTAAGGATGTTTCAAGGAGCGTAACTGTCCCACTGATACACAGTTACCCAGGTATTTGCTTATGCCGCCCATTCTGGAAGTTTCCGGGCTTTCCTACTCCTACCACACGATATCCGGGGAGACGAAAGCCCTTTCTGATATATCATTTCAGGTAGAAACCGGCGAATTTATCGCCATTGTCGGACCGTCCGGCTGTGGAAAATCCACGCTGCTCTCCTTAATCAGCGGGCTCCTGCCGCCGGAAGAAGGTTCCATTCTTATAAATGGGGTTCCGCTCTCGAAAAGCCAGTGCCGCATCGGTTATATGCTGCAAAGCGACCAGCTTTTCGAGTGGAGGACGATCATCCAGAATGCTGCCCTCGGGCTGGAAATCCAGAAAAAAATGGATCATGCCGCGGAAGACCGCCTCCACCGGCTCTTAAAAATCTACGGACTGGAACAATTTGAGCATTCCCGCCCCTCCGAACTATCCGGTGGAATGCGCCAGCGCGCCGCCCTGATCCGGACACTGGCGCTGGAACCGGAGCTTCTGCTTCTCGACGAACCATTTTCGGCGCTCGATTATCAGACACGCTTAACCGTCTGCGACGATATCAGCACCATCATCCGGGAGAGCCGCAAAACAGCGATTCTGATCACCCACGACCTCTCCGAAGCCGTGAGTGCCGCCGACCGCATCCTGGTTCTGACTAAACGCCCCGGAACCATCTGCCGCATCCTGCCGGTTACTTTCCCGCTGTCCGCTAACCGACCGCTGGAACGCCGGAATGATCCGGCTTTTTCTCTTTATTTCAATGAACTATGGAAGACACTGCAAGGGGAGGGCAAAAAGTATGAAATGTAAGAAAGAATCCACCGCTCAGAAAGCCTACCTCCGCCGCCAGCTCCATCGGCGCCGTCTGGTTCTCTTCTGCCGGATTTTCTTATTCGTTTTCTTTTTAATATGCTGGGAAATGAGCGCCCGGCTGGGGCTCATCGACGCGTTTATTTTTAGTTCCCCGTCACGCACCGTGCGCTGTTTCCTGCGGATGATGCAGGACAAAAGCATCCTCATCCACACCGGCGTGACGCTCTATGAAACGCTGATCAGCTTTACACTGGTCATCCTCTGCGGGCTGATCGGCGCGGTTCTCCTCTGGTCGAGCCGGAATCTTTCAGAGATTCTGGAGCCGTATCTCGTCATGCTCAACAGTCTGCCGAAATCCGCCCTCGCCCCGATTCTCATCGTCTGGCTTGGGAGCAACATCCGCACGATCATCGTTGCCTCCATCTCGGTCGCTGTCTTCGGCTCGATCCTGACACTCCACAACGGATTTTCCTCGATGGATCCCGACCAGATCAAATTAATCCGGTCCCTCGGAGGAAACCGGATTCATATTTTAACCAAAGTCCTGCTGCCAGGCTCAATCCCGCTGATTCTCGCCAACATGAAGGTCAACATCGGTCTCTGCCTGGTTGGCGTCATCATCGGTGAATTTCTCGCTGCCAAACAGGGACTCGGATATCTGATCATCTACGGCTCACAGGTATTCCAGATGGATATGGTTGTGATGAGTATTATTCTTTTATGTATTATGTCTGCGGCGCTATATCAGGGAGTAGGAATACTGGGAAAATTTCTACAGCAGCAATATCACCAGCATTAAATCTGTCCACTGCTTCACGTTTGCTGTTCTTAAACGCCTGCATTTTTCCGCATCCTGTTCCCGCCGAAGCCTGTTTCCTGCCGCTTTTCTTTCCCTCATCCTGTAGAAAACTTGCAGGGAACAGACTTTACAGCTTCTGCTCCTTCTCCAGCTTCTCTGCTTCTTCCATCTCCTCTGCCGCCTCGACTGCCGTCTCCTCTGGAGTCTCGCTTTCAAGCGGAGCCGTACCGACCGCGATAAAGGTTCTCGCAGCCGCCAATGGCAGAAAGCCTACATAGGCGCTGTAGATGCCGAACTGACCGACCGCCCACGCTCCGAGTACCACGCCCAGGAAAAAGCTGATGACCGTATAGGTATAAAGAATTGCTTTTCTCTTAAATTCCTTATCCTTTGTCAGACCGTACTGCAGCCAGCCAAGCACCGACTGTTTGAAGTTGTTCGTCATAAAGATCGTCGCACTGTTAAATCCGTCGGCACCGGAATAGACGCCCCACTGAAATGCGGATGCAAAGAAAATCGGATAAATTCCGACCAGCGCTGGTTCAAGCGGCAGCTCGATGCCAGTGCCAGTGCAGCCGCATCCACCCAGAGGGCAAGTTTCCGCATGTTTATTTTCGTAAAGTTCGTGAGCAGATATGCGGATGCCACGCCCAGTCCAAACAGCACCAGCGCAGCCAGACGCAGAAGGACGTTAAACCATTCCATCGATACCAGTTCCGCTCCCATCTCCATCAGGTTGCCTGTCTGAGCAGAGCCAAAGTTTCCGGCATGAAGCAAAATCGCATAGGCTCCGAGAAATCCCCCGACCAGGGATATATTCCAATGAAGGATCGCATCCAGGCGATCCCGAATCACTTTCTGTACCATACCATTACCGCCTTTCGCGGTTGATTGTATCGCGCGGCGGCTGGATCGTCAATGACAATTTACAAAAAATTACCATTTCTATCATAGACATTATCTATATAATAGCAAAAAAACAGCCCCTGCCACACGACAGGGACTGCCTTTTATATTAGACTCTAGGAGTTAAGCTCTATATCTAATAATATGTAACGATTCACATTCGATTATTTATCTTCTGCGATACGTTTTTTGTTGATGTCTTTCCACATCTCAACGTCTACGCCCTTCCAGCAAAGCTTATCCGGGTTGTAGTACGGGTCTTTCTTTGCTTTCATCTGCTCTTCGTAGTCTTTGTACAGTGCAAATACCTCGGAGACAGAAGCAGTACAACTAACATGTTGATCCATGTAGATCCACCAAGTGCAAGGTCGGAAAGATTCCAAGCCAGACCGGAATCGATATTGCCCCAGATGAAGATAAGGATAGGCATAACAATCTGCATAATTCTGATAACTACTTTACGGGTAGCTGCTTTATCATCGCCCTGGAACAGGTAAAGAACCGAAGTCTCGCCCTCATAATAGTAGCTGATTAAGCATGTAAAGGAGAACAGAGCCAGCATGATAGCAATGAACAGAGGAGCAATACTTCCCATAACGGTGCTGCAAGCATTCTGAACGAAAATAACGCCATATGTTCCATCTGCTGCTAACTGAGCCATCTGATCGTGCATTGCACCGGTACCACCGATGTAACCAAACTGTGTATTGTAGCATCCGCTTAAGAGCATCATCAGACCAGAAGCGGTACATACGATAACGGTATCCAGCCAAACACCAGCTGCATTTGCCATACCCTGTTTAATCGGGTGGCTGGTCTCTGCTGCTGCTGCGGTCGGCATGGACTCACCCATACCAGATGCAGATGAGAATGTGCCTCGTTTAACACCCTGCTGGATAGCGATACCAACGCCGCCGCCCAGAAGAGCTTCTTTGGAACCAAATGCACAGGATACAACCTGAGCGATAACGCTCGGAATCTGACCTGCGTTTGCGATTAAGATAACAACGGTTGCAATCAGGTAAATGCCTACCATCGGCGGAACCAGCATAGATGCTACAGAACTGATTCGTTTAACACCACCCATAACTACAACTGCCATAGCCAGTGCGATAACCAGAGCCGAAATCCACATCGGAATACCTAAAGCGTTCTTAAATCCATCGCAGATGTAAAGGTAGCTGCTGCCGGCATGAATAATACAACGCCCAGTCCGAAGAATGCTGCATAGAAGGTACCATAAGCTTTCCAGCCAAGACCTCTCTCAGCACAGTAAGCGCCGCCGCTTCGATACTGACCATCGATACGGTTCTTATAAAGTACGGATAATGTACACTCAGTAAAGCAAACAGCAGAGTTTGTCATACCAGCGATGATCATCCAGAAGAGTGCGCCAGGTCCGCCCATGTAAAGAGCTACGGCTACACCGGCTACGTTACCGGTACCAACACGCATCGCCATGGTTGTACAGAAGGATGCGAATGAAGAAATACCGGATTCAGACTCCGACTTGTCAATGATTCGGCTCCACATATCTTTAAAATGAACAAACTGGAAAAAGCCGAGACGGATTGTAAAGTATAAACCACTACCAACAATCAGAACTAACATTCCAACGCCCCAAATGGGTCCGTTCAACATACTGACGATGTTGTTAATTGCTTCCATATAAAGTTCCCCCTTTATTTGATGTAGTGCCGCGCGCTGGCTAAGCAAGTTTTTCAATTCGCTCAAAAAACTTCTTGCTTTTGAAAAAATTATATCACTAAAGTGAAATTTGTTCAACAAAATTATTTGAATTTATTATGCAGAGTTTTCATGATATAGCATAGAATCATGAATCCCTCTGTTTTTTTCATGAAATAAATTGCACTTTTTCGAGCGTCAATTAGTATAAATGCACAAGATATCATGATATTTTGTCTACAACTGCGCCATTTTCCGTTAGACTCCCGTTCAGAATTTTGTCCATTTTCTTTCGGAGTTTCATGAATTTTGTTTACCATTTGTTTATTTTTTAACTTTTTGTGTGTTTCATTTAGATGAATTTTTTATGTTGTATTTGAGATCGTGGGCATATTTCTATCTTTTTCTCCCATTTCTTTCACGAATATGATATACTAGGGACACTTGGCAGAGCCATCGGAATGAATGTCCGCCGCACACGCACCCATGTAATCCGCCCGGATATTCCGTATGAATCAGATTCGTATTCTACATAATTCTTACAAATCTTCTCATCCTCCTTTGGTATCTGTCAGCTCTGTACATTTTATGAATCAGACCGAACGCTTATTACGAAAATGGAGGGAGTATTTTTTGGATCTCAAAGATATGCGGCTTTTTTTAGCCATTGCAGAAGAAAATAACCTGACGCGTGCCGCCCAGAAAAACGGTTACACACAGTCGGCGGCAAGCCATATGCTGCGAAATATTGAAACAGAACTCGGGTTTTCCCTGTTTTCGCGTTCCCAGAGAGGACTTGCCCTGACGCGGAACGGCGAGGCACTGCTTTCCCCGATCCGGCGGACGCTGGCAGCGGCGGAATATTTTGATCAGACAGCTGCCTCCATCCGGGGTGTCCAGACCGGGCACATCCGGATCGGCGCTTACTTAAGCGCTTCCGTCCAATGGCTGCCGCCCGCCCTCAAAAAGTTTCTTACCGATTACCCGGATATGACCGTGGAAGTGCTGGAGGGGTGTTCACAGGAGATTGAAGGATGGCTGGAAAATGGCTCCATCGATTTCGGCATCGTCGGTCCCCACCCGGACGGAAAGATGGACTGGCTTCCCCTGAAAAAAGAGCCCTACCTGGCTGTCTGCGCGAACGATTCCCCTTATGCAGAATATGAGCGCTTTGACTTAAAAGATCTCCCCAAGGTTTCTTATATAGAAGAAAAAGGTGAAAATGACCTGCTGCGTCAGTTCCAGCAGCTCGGCATTACACCGCCAAAGCCGTCGTTTACCTCGCAGAACACCTACTCCATGCTCGCGATGGTCAGCCACAACCTGGGGGTCTGCATCCTGCCAGAGCTGGTCGTCCGCGATATTTCTAAAAATGTTGTCCGGCTGCCACTCAATCCGCCGATGGAGCGCGTGCTCGGCGTCCGGATTCCGTCAGCAAAAAAAGCGTCCCCAGCTGCCAGCCTGCTAATCGCGCAGCTGCAGCGGACAGTGTTTGAGTTGGAAGGACCACTTTTATAGTCAGATGCTTTTTAGAAACTTAAGATGAAAGTTTTGGGAAAAGAGGAGTCATTCGAATATGAATTTTCAATCAATGGAATATTTTGCCGCGGTTGCGAAAAACCGCAGCTTCACTAGGGCCGCCGATGCGCTGCATATTACCCAGCAGACATTAAGCGCCCATATCGCCGGAATCGAGCGGGAGCTTGGATGTCCGCTCCTAATCCGTCACATCCCGCTGGAGCTTACCTATGCGGGGGAGGTATTTCTGCGCTATGCAACGGAATTTAATACAAAATATGACTGTATGCTTCACGAATTTGGCGATATTTTAAATAACCAGACAGGAAAACTGCGGATCGGCATCGCATTCACGCGCGGACACGCCATCATGCCGGAGCTGATCGCCGCCTTTCAAAAGGAATATCCCGGCGTGGATGTGGAACTCATCGAATCTTCCAACGATGTGCTGCAAAAATACCTGCTGGACGGCACAATTGATCTGGCGATCGCCAATTTTCAGTTCGCATTCCCGGCATCATTCTGCGGGATTTCTATGAGGAAGAGATGGTTCTCATCGTCTCCACTGCCCTGCTGCAGAACATTTACGGCAAACAGACCGAAGCCATTATCCAGGAAGTCAGCCGCCATCACCGCTACTCCCTTCTGGCTCCATGTCCGTTTCTCCTAAACCGTGAACATGATCTAGTCGGACGCATCGGGCGGAATATCCTCGCGACAGACAACTTCGTCCCCTCGGTTCATGCCTGCTCTGACAACATCGCTACCCTGCTTGCCCTCTGCGCGATGGGAAAAGGTGCCTGCATCAGCCCAAAAAACCTCGCATTTTCTATTCTCAGCAAGGAACAGCTGGATACACTCCATGTCTTTACGCTCGGGAAAGAAGCGCGGTACCCGATCAAATTTGCGTGGCTGGAACAGAGCTATGAGTGGAATATGATTTCACGGTTTATTGAATCGTCGCTGAAATGCACTCATTAAAAACAGGGGAGACAGCCTCACACACACCGCTGTCTCCCCTGTTTATTCCCCAAATGGTCCCTGTGCGCCTCGGCGCACGCCTCTTATTCATCTACCAATGTAATCTGTACCCGTTTCCCCATCGCCGCTGCGATCTTTACCATAAAATCCAGCGACGGATTGTAGCTGCCGCTCTCGAAGCGGGTGATATTCGGCTGGGAAATCCCCGCCTTTCTGCCAAGCTCCGTTTGTGTCATGCCGTTTAACTTACGATTCTGCTTAAATCCCTCGATCGTCGCCTCCCGCGCCTCCTGCTGCCAGCGCTCCATCCACTGTCTGTATTCCGCATCCGTCTGAAACGTCTCCGGAATCCTGTTTGCGTTTTTCATTGTGCTACCTTCTCCTTTTCGAATCTGCTCTGCCGCGGCGCCACCCTCCCAAAGCCCGCCGCTGCCGTCCTCTATAGAATACCATCTTTCCACCCTATAAATCAAGGTATTTCCCTGTAACGGTTCACCGGCAGTTACTTTAGATCGCCTTTTCCCCTAAAACATACGATTCGCGCGCTCTGCCACTTGAAAGCAATGCCTCTCTTCTGGTATAATAGATGGACTTATGCAAACATCTGCCTGACCGCTTCCAATCGGCGGACTTCTAGATATTTGCGGCAAATCTTATATAATGTTTGAGGAGTTACAATTTCATGGAAAAAAGAGAATCTTTCAACAGTAAGTGGGGCTTCATCCTCGCCTGTATCGGCTCGGCGGTCGGTATGGGAAATCTCTGGATGTTTCCCACCCGCGTCTCCCTGTACGGCGGTGGCTCGTTCCTGATCCCGTACTTTATCTTCGTCGCCCTGATCGGCTCCACGGGTGTCATCGGGGAAATGTGCCTGGGACGCGGCACCCGCTCCGGTCCAATCGACGCGTTCGGCGCTGCCTGCGAGACACGCGGCAGGCGCAAACTGGGTGACGCGCTCGGTTTCATCCCGGCAGCCGGTTCCCTCGCGATGGCGATCGGCTATACCGTCGTCATGGGCTGGATCCTAAAATATGCCATCGGAGCCTTTACCGGTGCCACGCTTGCCCCGGCCGACACAGACGGTTTTGCCTCTGCTTTCGGCTCTATGGCGTCCGCATTTGGAAACAATGGCTGGCAGCTTGCCGCCCTCTTCTTCTGCATTCTGATTCTGATGTTCGGCGTCGGAAGCGGAATCGAGAACGCCAACAAGCTGATGATGCCGGTATTCTTCATCCTGTTTGTCTTTTTAGGCATCTACGTAGCATTCCAGCCGGGTGCGATGCAGGGTTACCGCTACATTTTCCGCATCGATCCTGAGATCCTCGCAGACCCAAAAACATGGATTTTCGCACTGGGGCAGGCATTTTTCTCCCTGTCCGTCGCCGGAAATGGAACCTTAATCTACGGTTCCTACCTCTCCGATGAGGAAAACATCCCGGCATCCGCCGCGCGGGTTGCCCTGTTTGATACGATCGCCGCGATTCTCGCCGCCCTCGTCATCATCCCGGCAATGGCAACCACCGGCGCAAAACTTGATCAGGGTGGTCCGGGACTTCTCTTCATCTACCTCCCGAACCTCATCCGCTCAATGCCGGGCGGTACGTTGATCGCGATTATTTTCTTCGTAGCCGTTCTCTTCGCCGGGATGACCTCCCTGCTCAATCTCTACGAAGCACCGATCGCCACCGTCCAGGAAAAACTCCACCTCGGCCGCGTCCCTGCCTGCGCAGTTATCGGTATCATCGGAGCTGCCGTCTCCCTGTTAATCCAGGGCATCGTCTCCGACTGGATGGACGTTCTCTCCATCTACATCTGCCCTCTCGGTGCCGGACTCGCCGGAATCATGTTCTTCTGGGTATTCGGAAAAGACTATGCAGAAACGCAGGTCAACAAAGGTCGCGAAAAGAATTTTACAAAATGGTTTGTACCGGTGTGCCGCTATATTTATATTCCGGTATGTGCGCTGGTATTAATATTAGGCATCGCATTGGGCGGTATTGGATGATATGAAAAAGAATGTGCCTTGGCACATTCTCGCGGAGCGTTTTTTATTTCATAGGACACAATTTCCTATGAAATAAAAAATGATTGACAAATCTCATTTCCGCGCTATAATAAGAGCTATCATTTAAAACCCACAAAACAAGTAGGAAATATATTTTTATAATCGTTTATGAATTTTAAGGAAAGGAGGAAACCATCATGAGAACATCTTATTCAGTTATGTCTGCTATGTGTTGTTGTATGGAGTGTATGTGCTGCTGTTGCTGTGACACTCTTACTTTTGTTGTGCAGACAGATAACTGGATGATATCTTCATGAGGTTTTTCTCATCTTGCTTTCACTGGAAAGTGATAGATACAATCCAATTTAGGAGGTCTGGACAACCAGACCTCCTTTTTTGTACCCATTTATATTTCAGTATGCAAAATTGAATATTTATATTGCATCCAGATATATCATTCGTATAAAAAAACGCGACACATACAGAAGTCATTTTTCAGGAATTATCCCTTAAAAATGTGCTTCCCCAGATAAACAAAGTTAAAGGAGACCAGAAATGATTCGATTTGAACATTTAAGTAAAACATTCCAGACGAAAGACGGTGCATTTGAAGCACTGAAGGATGTGTCCTTCGAAATCGAAAAGGGCGATATCTACGGCGTCATCGGTTACAGCGGTGCCGGAAAATCCACCCTGATCCGAATGGTAAACGCCCTGGAAAGACCGACTTCCGGAAAGATTTTCGTTGAAGATAAGGACATTGGAAGCCTGAGTGCAAAAGAGCTTCGCAGCCTCCGAAAAGGAATCGGAATGATTTTCCAGCAGTTCAACCTCCTGGAATCCAAGACAATTTACGACAACGTCGCGATTGCCCTGAAACTAAACGGCACCCCCAAAAAAGACATCGAAACGCGTGTGAATGAGCTGCTGGAGTTCGTCGAACTTTCCGATAAGAAGTCCTACTATCCGGGACAGCTCTCCGGCGGACAGAAACAGCGCGTCGGTATCGCAAGGGCACTTGCAAATAATCCGTCGATTCTTCTCTGCGATGAGGCGACCAGCGCCCTCGACCCGAAAACGACCGATTCCATTCTCGATTTGCTAAAGAAGATTAATGAAACTCTTCATATTACAATTGTGATTATCACACATGAGATGAATGTCATCCAGAAAATCTGTAATAAAGTCGCCGTCATGGATTTCGGTAAAGTCGTAGAAACGGGCTCTGTCATTCAGGTTTTCTCAGACCCGCAGTCCGATATCGCCAAACGGTTTGTCGGCAATCTCATCCACGACGTTATTCCGGAACCGCTCGTCGAGAGCATCCGCCGAGAAACGCGGAACAGCCGCCTGCTCCGCATCAAGCTGGAAAATACAGACAGCACCGAGCCGCTTCTCTGGGATATCAACCGGCGGTTTGAGGTGGAAACCAACATTCTCTACTCCACCATCAACGTTATTCAGGGCATTGTTGTCGGCATCATGCTCGTTCTCTTCATCGGAAGCGACGAGGAAATCAAAAAAGCCGAGCGCTACATTCTCGAATCAAACGAAGAATATAAGGAGGTTGTATTACCATGATTCAGCAGTATTTAGGCATTTCGCCGGACAAACTCATCAAGGCCGGTTGGGAAACCCTGTATATGGTCGGTTTTTCCCTGATTATCGGTTCCATCGTCGGATTTTTCATCGCCATTGTCTTATGGCTGACCCGCAAAGGCGGGCTCAAGGAAAATCCATTGCTTTACACGATTTTAAACGGTTTCATCAACATCATCCGAAGCACACCGTTTATCATCCTTCTGGTATGTGTAATGCCCTTTACGAAAATCATCGTCGGCACCCGGATCGGTACCAGGGCGGCTATCGTGCCATTAGTTATCTATACCGCCCCATTTTTAGCAAGACTTCTTGAGACATCGCTTCTGGAAGTCGGCGGCGGCATCATCGAGGCAGCCCAGTCGATGGGAGCGACCACGTTCCAGATTATCGTTCATTTTGTGCTTCCAGAAGCATTTGCTTCGGTTATCCTGGCTCTGACAACCGGCACCATCGCCCTCATCGGAGCAACTGCGATGGCCGGCTACATCGGAGGCGGCGGCATCGGAAACATCGCCCTGACCTACGGCTATCAGACCTTTAACTTCCCGCTGATGTTTGCGACCGTTTTCATCCTGATTGCATTTGTCTGGATCATCCAGAGTCTGGGAAACCGGCTGTCACAAAAGAGACGGACACATCAGTAAACCAAATTATATCATAAAAGCTATTAAATTATTTTATATACAAAATAACAAAACGAAAAAAGGAGAACCCCATTATGAAAAACGTAAAAGCCTATGTAAGAACCACACTGACCGCCGGTCTGATCCTCGCAGCTGCTGTTCTGGGAGGCTGCTCAAAGAGTGATGCTGGAAGCTCCGCTGCTGATACTGCAGCTGCTTCTTCCGGCGCCGAATCTGCTGCTTCCGCCGATGCTTCCAATTCTAATAAGAAGGAGCTCAAATACGGAAAAGCTGCCGGTCCGTACACTGTCTTATTTGAGGATGCCATCAAACCAATTCTGGAAAAAGAGGGCTATACACTCACCGAGGTTGATTTCTCTGACCTTCTCCAGAATGACCTTGCTTTAAATGACGGCGAAATTGATTTCAATGTAGAGCAGCATACCGCTTATGCCGAAAATTTCGACGAAGCCCAGAAGGGTAACCTGGTCCCGATTTCCCCGATTCCTACCGTTCCGGCTGCCATCTTTTCTGCCACCGAAACCTCTCTGGACGCCATTCAAGACGGTGCCAAAGTAGCCGTTCCAGACGATGCCGCCAACACAGCCCGCGCTTATGTACTCTTACAGAAAGCCGGATGGATCACCTTAAACCCGGATGTGGATCTCTCCACTGTCACCCAGGCAGACATCACGGAAAACCCTTACAACATCGAATTTACCGAAATGAACTCCACCAATATTCCAGCTGTTTTAGATGACTTTGATTATGCGGTTATCACCGGAAGTATTGTATACAATGCAGGAATCGATCCATCCACTGCCCTTCTTCAGGAAGACATTCTGCCGCATCTGATTCTGCAGGTCGTTGTAAAAGAGGAAAATAAAGATGCTCAGTGGGCAAAAGATATCGTTGCTGCTTACCACTCCGATGAATTCAAAGAATATTTAGACAAGAATAACAATGGTTTATGGTTTGTTCCGGAGGAACTGTTTAACTAATAGGAAACAGCATCGGAAGGCACCAGCAGGAAACAGGAGGATTTCACATGGCTCTCATTTTAGATAAAACCGAACAGAAAATTGTCGATATCATAGACGCACACCGCAACGAGATCATCGCATTCGCCAAAGATATCTACACCCATGCAGAGCTGGGTTATAAAGAATACAGAACTGCAGAAAAATTTGCTTCTTTCATGAAAAATCTGGGTCTTGAGACAAAGGAAGGACTGGCTGTCACCGGTGTCAAAGCCTACTTAAATGAAGAAGAAAAAACGAATGTAAGTCTGGCTCTCATCGGGGAACTGGATGCGCTCCGCATCCCGGAACATAAATATGCCAATCCGGAGACTCAGGGAGCTCACTGCTGCGGACATCATGCCCAGCTGGCCGGTGTCATCGGTGCAGCCCTGGCTCTGACTCATGCAGATGTAAAAAAAGAACTGGACGGACAGGTTGTATTCTTCGCCGTACCGGCAGAGGAATATGGTGAGATTGAATTTAAAAACTCCCTGACCGCCCAGGGAAAAATCAAATACGGCGGCGGAAAATGTGAACTCATCCGCATCGGTGCTTTTGATGATATCGACCTGGATATCGTCCACCACACCGGAGACAAGGATATCAGTATTGGTTCTCACTCCAACAACGGTTTCGTCTCCAAGGTCATTCGTTATAAGGGACTGGCTGCCCACGCAGCCGGTGCCCCGCATCTGGGAGTCAATGCATTAAATGCAGCCTCCCTCGGACTTTCCGCCCTGGCTTACCAGCGTGAAACCTTCCGGGATGATGACCATGTCCGGATTCATCCCATTATCACAAAAGGCGGTAATCTCGTCAATGTAGTACCAGATGAGGTGGTAATCGAAACTCTGGTACGTGCCGCCAACAAGGATGCCATCGCAGATGCTGCTGCCAAAACGGACCGTGCCTTCAAAGCCGGTGCCATCGCCGTCGGTGCTGCCTGCGAAATCACCACTATGCCCGGATATCTTCCGGCTCTGAGTGAAAAAGCCGATGAATCAGTCCTGGCAGCCGCTGAGATTGCCGCACAAACCAGTGAAAACGATTACCAGATCGTCCAGGAAGATACCCACGCCTACAGCGGCGGTTCCACCGATGTGGGGGATGTACAGCATCTGCAGCCGGTCCTTACCTTCAACACCGGCGGTAAGGTAAGCGGTCTCCACTCCGTTGATTTCGATATCGTAGACGATGAGCTTGCCTATGTGGTCACTGCAAAAATCTTCGCCCTCTCCGCTTACCGCCTGCTTCGGTACGGGGCTGTGAAAGCAAAAGAGATTGTAGCGAATTATCAGCCCATCTTTACCAAAGAGGAGTATATCAAATATATGGATTCCTTTATCAAGACGGAGACGTATCAGTAAGATAACAGAAAAGAAGGACGGGAGGTACTTTTTACAGCACCTTCCGTCCATTTACAGTCAACTTAAAGGTCGTTCCCAGTATCTCCGCCGACTTCCGGCAAAGCATCATTCTTCCCAGGAAAATCTCAAAATAATCATACATGGAACATATCTTTTCATCTACCTGAAGATTCAGGGCAATAACTAAACGATCCTTTTCAATCTTAAGTTTGGACTCTGTTACCGCATAATTCACACGGTCGTGGATATCAAAAGCGGCTCTCTCTTTTTCACGAACACGGCTTCTTCGCACATCCGTCTTATCAGCGATAATCAAAGCTGCGGATATTACATCCTCCGGACTTCCGGTGGACTCATCATGGTTGCCGATGGCCGATATAATCGTAATCCGGTCATCCGGCGGCGTCCATTGGAAGAGCCAAGACAGCTTTCCAGGTGCATATAATCCTTTACTTCGTCCCAATTTACCACAAATCCGGCTCCGTGGGAACAGAAGACCGAGCCGCTTGGGTTTGCCAAATCCGCATCCGGATCATAACCGGCTGCTTCGATGACCTCTTCCTCATTATGGCAGGGTCCATATCCATCTAGGGATGAAACCGGTGCACGACCGGTAAGTATCGCCTGTCCATCCTCCAGAACCGGTCCTTCAAAAACCGCAAACCGGCGTTCCAGATCCGTCATTGCACGTCCTACCATCTTGTCCGGTATCGTCAGATGAAATGCATAAAATGGCTCCAAAAGCATCGAATGTGCCTGCATCAGGCCATGACGGATAGCCCGGTAAACCGACTGACGGAAATCACCGCCATTCAAGGTATTCACAGGCAATTTTACTACCTGTTATGATACCATGAATGGCGGGAATTGTAAAATTTTATCATCGGTTGATGAAATTCAGTACCACCACAAGCAGCAGCATATGAACTGGATAAAATGCATAACAGAGATACTGGAATGGTTTACTGTGGTAGCCCTGTCTGCCGCGGTACAGCCAGATGGGGATCAATGCCAGAAGCGCAAGCCCCTGCTGGCACAGTTCAAATTCCATGCCAAAGAGCTGAACCGGATACATCAGACCGCCCAGCAGTTCCACATTCAGCCAGTATAGGGCAGCCAGCTGTCCCAAGAAGCACCACCATTTCCGCCCATGGAGGAAATAGAACACAAATACCGTCAGAACACCGACCCCGTAGTAATCCACCATGCAAAGAGTTCCCAGTACCAGACCTGCCAGCACAACCAAAACGCACACCAGCAGATACATCCAGGTTTTTCCTTTTTTCCGTACCTGTTCCATAAGCCAGACACCTAAAAGGCCCAACAGGAATGTCCAGAGGACATTCTGGTGAACTGGATAAAACCAGGTACCGCCGTACATCAAATCAAAGGGAATTTCTGAAAGCACTGCAAACAGCAGCATCCGAAGGATGTACTTTTTAAAGCTTCTGGTGTGGAAGTAGCCCTCCACCGCCATAAAAGCGAAGATAGGAAATGCCACTCTTCCGGCACAGGTAAGCCACTCCCTAGCAGGAAGAAGCGTCGCCCAAAGGTGATCCATCAGCATAAGCGTCATGGCGATGATATGCAGTGCCGCCGCACTGATATCAAAACGTTTCAAGGTGGATTCATTGATTCTGTTTGTCAACACAAATTTACTCCTTTGGGTCTATTTTTATGATAAAACGATATTTCTAAGCTTATCTAAGTCATCCTTATCCGGATGTGAAAGCGCCCGTTCAAAATTTTCAATCAGAACATCCAGATTCGCCGGATACTCCGGCTGTTCCTTCAGCTTTACATAGTGATCTCTCACTGCCATCGGCATTTTACCCTGGCACATATATTCACCAATTACCGTGTTACTGGAATCTATCGACTGTTTCACATTTGTAAGGATCCTCCGGTAATAGGCCTCATCGACACCAAAACCAGCAGTTCCAAACAGGAAAATCTTTTTATTTCTCAAGGACGCAAGGAGTTTAAGGGAATCTCCGTCTGCATTTCCCTTATCGGTCCAGAAGCCAACATAAAGAACCTCCGAAGATGGTTCCTCCCCCTTCGCTTCTCCAAAATAATCACATGTTTCCGCTGGCAGCACCTCGTGAATCTGATCGGCCAGCTTTCTTGTATTTCCAGTTAAACTGCTGAATATAATTGAATATCTTTTTTCCATATCTTGTCTCCTGCCGTATGTATTTCTATTTCACCACGTTAAGGAGTTACCTTACCCTATCTTTATATCAAAACATGCCCGGCAGTTTCGCCGCCAGGAATAATCCAGCACCAAATGAGATCAGATTGGCCACAAAGGAATACAGGATATAATATGCATCCTCCTTTTTCTTTTCTGATAGCCTCTTAAGAATTGTGCAATACAACACTGCCTCCAGAGCAAATACAATCAGCTCAAAAAGTACATAGAAAAATGTAAATGCAAGAGGACCGGAATTATAATTAATCACATTGAGCAGCACATTTAAGATAATCTGCGTAATAATGTTGACAACAGCCAGAATCAACAGCTGTTTTTTCTGTCTGAAACCAAACAGCAGCGCCACCATCATTTCGATTAAAATAGTAAGGACGATCCTTGCTCCAAGAGCCAGCATCTCCTGCCGGTAATTATACGAACGGTAAGCCTCAATCCGCTCATTGGTACTCAAATCATCATTGTATTCCACCGAACCGATATCCACACCATCCATATCCACTGTATAATACGTATCAAATGCATAACGAGCATAAATTCCACTGGATACAAAGGTTTCCGTTTCCGGATAATACAGAAGAATCTTAAAATCACCCGGCGGATAATAGGTCCATGCAAGCTCTTTGCTTTCACTTACCTTCCAGCTCCGCTGCAGAAAATAGTATCCATCCGGATCCTTGTAATTCACAAAGATCTCCCAGATACCGGGATCCATGTACTCTTTCTGGGCACTCTCCGTTCTTCCATCCCAGGCACTTGCCGGACCAGTAGATTTCTCCTTCGACAGCAAAGTTCCATAACAGAGCTCATCCCCCATATGCTCAAACTGAATCCGAACAGAGGCCTTCGGTCCCATATCGGCATTGGCTGTCATCGGAAATGCTGAAACTGCCATTATCATACACAAAAGCATTATAAAAACAAGACTGTATTTTCTATTTTTCATATCGAAAGCCTCCCTTCAGATATTTTTATTCTGGTGAAGAATCTCTTCGGTATTCTTGCTGCAAAATACTACATCCGATGGGAATCATCTTCCATCTTGTAAACAAACAGGCGGTTCATCCCCTCCTGCCATGGGTATTCAAATTCCAGACGATTCCCAATTCATCACATATTCTTTTTCTCTTGTGAATTCGTCCATCTCTTCACTCTGAATAGTAAATCCTTCTCGTTGATAAAAAGACATTGCCCTGACATTCTTCTGGTATACCTTTAACTGTAATCTGTCTTTTTTATCCTTGATGTAATCCAACAATATTTTACCTATGCCACGTGACTGCATTTCGTCAGAAACAAAAATACCTTCTATGTATTCATCATTTATTCCTATAAAGCCTTGAATCATTTTATCATCTTCATACACATAGACCTCCGCCTGTGGCAGCAATTCCTTCACAAATTCATAATTACTTATCCAGTATTGTTCGGAAATAAAAAAATGTGCCTTCAGATTGGTCTTCAACCATATGTCAGCAACTCTGTTATATCTGCCTTCTGCAACTTTCTAATCATAACGATTATTCTCCATCCAACCTGATTATAACACAATTAACTCATTACGATTTACCTATCTGTACTCAATAATTTCTTCGAAAGGTTTCCTTGGTCTTTTAGCCGGAGCTTCATTGGCAAAGCCAATCGCAACAATTCCTGTCAACTGGCTGTCTGTTCCGATAAAATCCATCAGCTCATTATAGGCAAAACAAGTATTGGCAATCCATAAGGTACCCAATCCATATCCCGTTGCTGTCAGAATCATATTTTCAATCGCCGCACCTATGGACAGTGAATCACATATTTCAACAATTCGCTTTTCATTTTCAATGCTTGCAAATGGAGTATGCTGGTTGGTATTAAGCACTGCTATAAGGCATGGGGCCTCCTGCATGATTCTAACGGTATTCTCAGCATCCGGTATGGCAAATGCCCATTCCGGCATAAGTTCATGGGTCATTTTTTCTGAATTTATACCATGACGCATGACATCAACCAGTTTATCTTTTTCTTTCCCCTGATATACAATAAATTTCCAAGGCTGCCTGTTTTTAGCAGATGGTGCAAGGGAAGCACTGTATATGATCTCGTCAATTAACTTCCTTTCGATCTCATCTGACTTATATTTTCTTATACTTCTTCTATTCTCAATTTCACGTATCATAGATTTCTCTCTCCTTTAGAACCTTGCCCTCAAGACTCATCTTCTCCTATGATTTCCAACCCATCCATCCCAACATGACATTTCAGGAAAAGCACCTCAACACCTGCTGCCTTTGCCTCGTGAAGTGCAGCGCCAAATTCGGGATGCGTTTCCGTATTCGGCCTGACTTCACTGATGCCTTCCATTTGAATCACAAATGCTATCAAACATTTATATCCTTGTCCGCACGCAGCTGCAAGTTCCCTTAAATGCTTAACTCCTCTTTCCGTCGGGGCATCTGGAAAATATCCAACTCCGTCTATCTCAAGGGTGCAGCCTTTGACTTCCATTAGATATTTTTGCTTTCCTTTTTCCATATAGAAATCCATCCGGCTATTTCCAAAGGTATACTCTGGTTTAATACAATCATACCCCTGTGTCATCAGCCATTCTTTTACCACTTTATTCGGTGCCTGAGAATCAATGTTAACCCATTTTTTATTCTTCTTAACTGCAATCAAATCATAGCGAGTCTTTCGATTTGGATTCTTTTCTATGCAATCTTCCAAAATCACTTCCGCCCCCCGCAGCAGTAATTCACGACAACGTCCCGTATTCTTTACATGAACCGATTCTACCTCTTCCGAGCCATCAATCTTTACCCGCGCAATAAAACGATTGGGACGTTCTATGAAAATTGCTTTCACTATCTTATCATATTTCATGTGGCGTTTCCTATTATATGTACTGAAACATTCATTTTACACGATTGGATTCACTGACAGCGTCCTGTGCTTTGCAGTATAATAATCACAATCAATTCGAATAACAGTGAACTACTCGGTAACTAAGTTACCAGAGCATCTGAAATCTGGCGTGATACCGCCTTTTTTCAGGGTGCGTCCATGACACCACTACTGCTTACCTTTCGGCTATACAGCTACTTTTATTATTTCTGGATTCTTTAGTCCGGTTACGGACAGTTCTTTCTGTTTTCCGGATACGGAAAGATATTTACGCAGGATATTAAATGCTCCTACTGCATCCGCATTAT